>DASWYH010000062.1:0-8309 GCA_036405095.1 Gemmata sp.
CTCACCCCCGCCACCCAGGTGCTCAAACCCGGCGAAACGGTGCAACTCACCGCGACCGCGACGTTCGCCGACGGTTCCAGGCGCGATGTCACCTGGCTCACCAAGTTCGACTCCAACGACCCCGCCTACCTGAGCGTCACCCCGGACGGACGGGCACGGGCGCTGCGCCACGGGGCCAGCGCCGTTCGCGCCATGTACCTCACGGAAGTGGCCGTCACCGTGTTCGCGATGCCGTTCGACCGCCCCGTGGACGAGACGCGGTTCACCGCCACGAACAACTTCGTCGATACCCACGTGTTCGCGAAGTTGCGGGAACTGCGCATCGAGCCGTCGGACCGCTGTACCGACGCCGAGTTCATCCGGCGCGTGCTCCTGGACGCGTGCGGGCGGATGCCCTCGGGCGCCGAGGTGCGCACCTTCGTTGCGGACACGGACCCGAAGAAGCGCGAGAAGCTCGTTGACGCCGCGCTCGCCCGCCCGGAGTTCACGGACTACTGGGCGCTCCAACTCGGCGACCTGTTCCAGAACCGCAAGGAGCGCGACCACGACGTGCGCGGGGTGAAGGGCGTGCGCCAGTTCCACGACTGGCTCCGCAAGCAGGTCGCGGAGAACCGCCCGTGGGACGCCATCGCCCGCGACGTGCTCACCGCAACCGGCGCGAGCACCGACAGCCCGACGGTGGGGTACTTCGTCGTCACCGTCGGCGAGCAGCGCCACGGCGAGAACTCGGAGGCGCCCGAATCGGTCGCGCAAGCGTTCCTGGGCACGCGGATCGGGTGCGCGAAGTGCCACAACCACCCACTGGAGCGGTACACCCAGGACGACTTCTACCACTTCGCCGCGTACTTCAGCCGGGTGAAGCTCGAACGCAAAGAAGCCAAGGCGGGGCCGACGACCCTGAAGGTCAGTCACCCCGACCAGAACCAGAACAAGAACCCCGTCGGCGTGAACCAGCCGCGAACGGGCCAGTTCATGAAGCCGCAGCCGCTGGACCGCACGCCGGGCGACGTGAAGCCCGGCGACGACCCGCGCCGCGCGCTGGCGCAGTGGATCACCGACCCGAACAATGAGCACTTCACTGGGGCAATGGTGAACCGGGTGTGGCGCCACTACATGAACGTTGGGCTTGTGGAACCCGTGGACGACCTCCGCGCGACCAACCCGCCGACCAACCCGGCGCTCTGGAAGGCGCTCAATAAAGAGTTCGTGGACAAGAAGTTCGACCTCCGGGCGCTGATGCGGGTGGTCCTCAACTCGCGCGCCTACCAGCTCTCCAGCGCCACGCGCCCGGGGAACGAAACCGACGCCCGCTTCTACTCGCACTACTACGCACGGCGCCTCCCCGCGGAGGTGCTGCTCGACGCCATCAGCGACCTGAGCGGGGTGCCCGAACACTTCGCGGGCTACCCGATGGGGACGCGGGCGGTCCAGGTGCCGGACCCGGGGGCGAGTTCGTACTTCCTCCGCGCGTTCGGGCGCAGCGACCGCGTCACCGCCTGCGCGTGCGAGCGCACGGGCGAGGTGTCGCTGCCCGCGGTGCTCAACTTGATGGGCGGCGAGACCGTCACCCAAAAGCTGGTCGCCGGCGGGTACGTGGCGGAACTGCTGGCGGCCGAAAAGGACGACAACAAGGCGCTGGACGCGCTGTTCCTGCGGGCCCTGGCCCGGCCGCCGGGCGATTCGGAACGCGCCACCATCAAGGGGTTACTCAAAGACGCCCCGCGAAATGACGTGTACAAGGATGTGTTGTGGGCGCTGTTGAACAGCAAAGAGTTCCTGTTCAACCGGTGATGCGGACATAGTACCCCTCGCCTCTTCCGCGAGCCCGGAGCTAGCGCGGTGACGGGCCGCTGCGCAGCCTCTCGACAAGAGTCCCTCCAGCGGGGTAGACTGACCTGCACTTCACGCCGGGTGCCTGCCTCGCAACAGCGGTGCGGGTGCCCGGCCCTTTCCCGGAGGTCCGGCGTCATGAACCAGAGCGCCAAGAAGCGGCACCACGAAGAGGCCCGCAAGAAGCACAAGCACGACATGCAGGAGCACGCCCGCAAAGCGGCCCGGCGCGGCAAGTCGCGCGTGCCGCTGGTGCTGCTCGTCGGCGGCGTCGTCGCGCTGATCGCGTTCGTGCTGTTCGTCTCGTTCCGCTGAACGGGTCAGCGCGCCACCTGCGCGCCGAGCCACCGCACCACGTCGCCGAGCCACGGGTGCCCGGCGGGTTCGAATTCGAGCGTGTGGTGCGCGCCGGGGTAGGTCACCGTTTCCACGGCGCCGGGGAACCCGGCCACGACGCCCGCGGTGCGGGTGTTGTCGATGATGAGGTCGCGTTCCGCGAGCGCGAGGAACGTCGGGACGGTGACGCGCTGCGCCGCCCGGCGCAGGTAGATATCGAGTGAGAAGCTGCTGAACAGGAACCGCGCCGTCGCCGCGCGGAGGCCGTGCGGTTCGGTGCCGATGTACCGGCGCCACTCGTCCGACGCGGTGAACAGTTCCGGCTCGTTCAAGGGAATGGGGAAGAACTTCCACGGCCGGAACACGCGCGCGACCGCGATCCGTGCCCGCTGGGGGACCGGCGGCGCGATCTTCGGCGCCAGCCCCGGGCACAGCAGGACCAGCCCATCGACCAGGTTCGGTTTGCGGTACGGCAGGCCGACCGCGAGCTTCCCGCCCCACGAGATCCCGCACACGAACACCGGGAGCCACGCGCGCCCGGCGCGGAGGCCCTGCACGAATTCCGCAACGTCGTCCAGGAGCCGCCGGAAGTTGGGCGCGTCGCCGCGGTGCGCGGTGTTCAGCCCGGAGCCCCGGCGGTCGAGAAAGTACACCTCGAACCCGGCTCCCGCGAGCGCCCGGCACGAGCGCGGATACCAGCCGCCGTGGCTGCGGATCCCGTGAACGAACACCAACCGCCCGCGCGGCATCCCGGCCGCCCGGTAATGGCGGTAGTAGAAACGGTAGCCGTCGGAAGCGGTGAAGAGACCGATTTCCGCCCCGGGAACTTCTCCCCCTCCCTGTTCAGGGGAGGGAACCGGGGGGCGGGGTTCCGTGCGCTCAGCCAATCAGCGCCTCCTTGCGCTTGGTGACCCAGTCGAGCCGGGCCGGGTCGACCTGGAACCCCAGCCCGCTCCCCACGAGCGCGGGTGCGGAGCCGTTGCGCCGGAAGGTGAGATCTTCGACCCCGAGCGCTTCCCACACCAAATGTCGGTCGTAGCTGCCTTCCAGGTAACGGATGTCGGCGACGCTCGTGGCGAAGTGCCGCCCCGCCGCGCTCAGGATCGCCGTCTCGCCCACCTGACAGCCGAGCTGGTAGCCGAGGTTGTGCCGCTTCGCGAACTCGGCGAGCCGGAGGGTCGGGATGAACCCGCCGCACTTCGAGAGGCGGAGGTTGAACAGGTCGCACCACCCGCCCCGGAGCGCGCGCTCCGCATCAACGGACCCGCACAGCGACTCGTCCAACATGACCGGGGTCTTGATCTGCTTGCGCACCGCGGCGAGGCACGCAACGTCTTCGTGCTTCACGGGCTGCTCGACGCTCGTGATCCCGAACGGTTCGAGTTCCCGAACGCGGCCGGCGACCGCGGCCGGGGTCCACGCCTCGTTCGCGTCGATGCGCACGTCCATCCGGCGCCCGAGCCACCGGCGCATGGTCCCCAGCCGCTTCACGTCGTCCTGACCTTCGATACCGACCTTGATTTTCACCTGGGCGAAGCCCGCGAGCCGGTACACGAGCGGGTACGCGCGCTTCTTCCAGCCGCGGGGGCTCCCGATCACGCCGCTGTACTGCACGCGGTCCCGGAACCGGTACAGCTCGGGCGCGACCAGTTCCGTGACCCGCGTGAGGGGCTCGCCGAAGGCGCGCCCGAACGCGTCCAGCACCGCAAGTTCCAGCGCGCACCGGGCCGCGTTCCCGGCGATCCCGCGGTCGTCGCCCGGGGTGGGGGCGAGGGCCAGTTGCTCCGCGAGGTGGACCGCCTGAACGAAGTTCTCGGCATCGGAGCCGAGTTGCTTCGCCAGATCGGACCGCTTCAGCAGGTCAATTGCGGAGTCGAGGGTTTCGCCGGTCACGTAGTCGCGGGGCACGCCCTCGCCGTAGCCGGTGCTGCCGTCGCTGAGCTTGCACCGCACGACCACGTTGTCGGTGTCGGTGCGGACGTGGCTCGCGTGCGTCACCTTCCGCCGCAACGCGATCCGCACATGCCGGGCTTCGAGTTCAACGACACGCATGCGTGATTCTGACTCGTGGGACTGGGGCACAACGCGCCCGCGGCGCGAACGGTTCTGTTGTAGCTGTCGGGGCGCGCTTTACACCTCGGCCAGCACGATCGTCGGGAGCGGAGCGGGCGTTGTTTTGGCATTTCCGAGCGCGGCGGCGAGGTGCGCGGCCACCGCGTCCCAGAACGCATCCACCGCGAGCCCCAGGTGCGCGGGCCGGTATGGTTCCATGTACCGGCGCCCCGAGGCGTAGAGCCGCGCCGCGCCCGTCAGGTTGTGGCGCTGGAAATGGTGGAGCGCGACCGCGGCCTGAATCAGCGCCTGGTAGAACCGCCGGTCGGGCGCGGCGCAAGCGCGCCACAGGTCCTCCCAAACCTCGTGCGCGTCGAAGAACGCACCCCGGTTGAAAAGCGCAACCCCGGCGCGGAACCGCGCGTTCCCGGAATCGGCGGTGTCGGGGGCTTCGTCCATCGGGTATACCGAAAGGAGCGGGGCCGCGAGACCGAACCCGGTGCGCGGCGTCTTCTACGATAACCGCTTTCCTCGCGACCGGCACCACCCATGCTCCTTTCGTCTTCCAAGTGCCCGCTTCCCGCGCTGGTGGAGTGGTGCCGCACGCTCCGGTTCAGCCTCAGCGCCGGGCTCGACCCGGTCAAAATATTCAAGCAGCAATCGAAGTCCGGCCCGCGCCCGCTCCGGGCGCTGGCCGCGGAGTTCGCCAAGAAGCTCGCCAAGGGCTCTTCGCTCGAAGACGCCCTTGAACCGCACCGCGACAAGTTCCCGCCGCTGTTCGTCGAGCTGATCGCGGTCGGCGAGCAGACCGGGCGCCTCGAAGACACGTTCCAGGAACTCGAACAGTATTACGCGGCGACGCTGACCACCCAGCGCAACTTCCGCGCGCAGATGATGTACCCGGCGGTCCAGTTCACCGCGGCCGTCCTCGTCATCAGCGGTCTGATCCTCATCATCGGCATGTTGGGCATCAAGATGGACCCGACCGGGCTGGGCCTGTCGGGACCCACGGGCGCGCTCACGTTCCTGCTCTGCGCGGCGGCGTTCGTGGGCGCGATCTTCTTCGTTCTGAAAGCCGCGACCGAGAACCTGCGGTTCCGCTCGCGGCTCGAAGGGATGCTCCTGAACGTTCCGGGGTGGGGGCCGGCGCTGCTGGCGTTCGCGGTGCTGCGGTTCGCGGTGGCGCTGCGGATGTGCTCCGAAGCGGGGCTGCGGGCCGAAAAGACGCTGCACTACTGCTTCCGCGCGACGTGCAACGCGCGGTTCCAGGCGGGCGAGGGGCGGGCGGTCGCGGTGGCGAAGCGCGGGGGGGAGCTGCTCGAAGCGATCGACGCCGCGCGGGCGCCGTTCCCGACCGACTTCCGCGAAACGCTCTTCACCGGCGAGGAGACCGGGAACATGTCCGAGGTGATGGAGCGGCTCGCGGACCGCTTGCGCGAGGACGCCGAGCGCAAGATGAAGGGGGCCGCCCAGGCGACCGGCTACATGATCTACGGGATGGTCGCGCTGATGATCATCTTCTTCATCTTCCGCATCGCGAGCACGTACCTGGGCGCGCTCAACAACGCCGCGAGCGGGATGTAGCCACACGACACGGGGGCTCACTCCGCGCCGTCCTTCGGCGGGACGTGGTACTTCGGCACCACGACCGCGATGTCGCACAGGCCCCACGGGGTCGAGCCGCTCAACTTGTCGAGCAGCGAGCCCTTACCCTTGCGCTTGAACGTGGCCGTTTCGACGATTTCGAGGCTCGGCGGGAGCGTGTTCTTGAAGCCGGCCAGGGAGTCGCGGTGCGTGAAGAGGATCACCGTGCGCGGGCGGTGGTGGCAGTCCATCATGAGCTGGTTCACGTTTTTGGTGCGCACGTTCTGCATGTCCGCGCGGTCGTGGTAAAACGCGAGCGAGTCACAGTTCCGCGGGAAGCACACCACGGCCACGGTGTGGTCGCTCACGAACCGCTCGACCAACTCGGGGTTGCCGAACGGGGACCGCTCCTTCGCGTACCACGGCACCCCGACGTGATGAACGAACAGCAGGAACGCGGCCATGCCCCCGATCAGCGCGCGCGTGCGGAGCGCGGTGTCCCACCGGGTCCGCGCGACGAACTCCCCGACCGCGAGGCACAGGAACGGGTACGCGGGGAGGATGTACGTCGGGAGCTTGCTGCCGGAGCAACTGAAGAAGAACACGCACCACGCCCCCGTGAGCAGCCAGAAGCCGCCGGCGAGCGAGCGGCTCGCGGCCCCGTCGCCGTCCGAACGCAGGAGCTTCCACAGGTACGCCGCGAGGAGGATCGTACCCGGGAGCAACCCGCCGAGGAGGATCGGCGCGTAGTACCAGATCGGTTGCAGGTGGTCGAACGGTTGCAGGAACCGCATCACGTTGTGTTCCCAGAAGAAGTACTTCAGGAACTGCGGCTCGCGCAAGTAGATCGCGACGTACCACGGCAGGTTGACCGCGAACACCACCGCGAAGAACGCGGCGTACCAGTACCATGCCGGGCGCGCCGGGGCCGACCGCCCCCCCAGCCCCCTCCCTGAAGGGAGGGGGAGTTCGGCGCCCGCGCGGAGCCCAGCGGTTTCGGGTCGCGATTCTGCCAGCTCTTCTCTCCCCCTCCCTTCAGGGAGGGGGCCGGGGGGTCGGTTGCCTCCCCCAGGGGGGAGCGGTCGCCGGGCCAGGAACCCGAACGCCCACAGCGGTACGAACAGCAGCACCTCGGAGATCGGCCCCTTCGTCAGGAACCCGAGCCCCGACGCCACGGCGGCGGCGAGCCACCACCCGCGCTTCAACGTGCCGGTGCGCACGGCCTCGAACCCGCACAGCACGGAGGTCGTCACACAGAGCACGAGCAGCCCATCGAGCAAAAGCAGGCGGGCGACGCTCACGAACCCCGGCGCGACCGACAGGAGCAGCGCCGCCCAGAGCGCGGACCGCTCGCCCACGCTCCGGCGCCCGATCAGGTACACCGCGAGAACGGTCAGGTGAACGCAGAGCGCCGGGACCAGTCGGGCCGCTTCCGGGGTGACGCCGAAGAGGCGGTAGCTCAGCGCTACCAGCCAGTACATCAACGGGGGCTTATCGAGGTACGCTTCGCCCTGAAGGGTCGGCACCACCCACGACCCCGAGTGCAGCATCTCCTTGGGAATTTGCGCGTAGCGCCCTTCGTCCGGTTCGAGCAGGTGGAACCCGCGCGACGGGTACAGCAGCACCGCGGGCAACACCAGGACGAGGAGCAGTGACAGCTTCCGGACCCGCGTATCGGGGTCGGCCGCGCCCGGGAACAGAATGCCCGTGAACAGGACCCGGCACCACCCCACGACCCCCTTTTCGGCCCCATCCATGCGCAAGCCTCCGCGAAGTGCCTCGTTATGGCACAGAACGCGGACCGCGGTCAATCCGTGCTTCGCGGCGCTTTGGCGCGACGAGGTCGGGTTGCGAAGCCGGGTGGACCCGGCTATACCGCCCGCTCGCGTTCGACCCGCGTGCGGCGCCAACACCCGACGGGCGCCCGGGACGAGCCATCCAGGAAGGAAGCCATGAGCATCAGGCGAAGCGGCACGGCACAGGACGAGTCGCTCGAACAGACCGGCGAACTGGCCGCCTACGAAACGACCCGGTCCGCGACCGATTCGAGCGCCGAAAAGGCCGCTCCCAAAAAGGAAGAGGAACACATCTCGGTGTTCTGGCGAGTGTTCGGCGGTACTATCCTGAGTATCGTCGCACTGGTCACGATCACGATCTACAACAACATGTCGTCGAGCATCGTGGAGCTGCGCGCGGAGGTGAGCCGCGAGCGCGAGGCCCGCGCCGAACTGGTCAAGAAGGACGAGTTCAACAGCCGGGTCACGTCCCAGTACGAGCGGATGCGGGCCATCGACACCGTGAAGGCGGAGCTGGAAGGGGTGAAGGAAAAGGTGAGCGCCAGCACCGCGGCGGTGGAAACCGTGAAGCGCGACACCGGCGCCGCCCTCGACGCCATGAAAAAAGATGCCGCCGCCAGCGCGGACGCGATGAAGAAGGACGCCGCGGCCCTGGAGGTGCTGAAAGAGCGCGTCGTTCTGATCGAGGGCATCAAAAAAGACATCGCGGCG
>DASWYH010000063.1:0-4387 GCA_036405095.1 Gemmata sp.
AAGAAGGCGGTCGCCAGGGACGGGACCAACGCCTTCCCGGGCCACGGCAACCCGACGCCGGCCGAGGACGAACTGCGGCGACTGCGGGCCGAGCGGGATCTGCTAAAAAAAGCCGCCGCATACTTCGCCAACCCGCCGACCTAACGTTCCGATTCATCGCCGAAAGCGCCAACGAGTGCCCGATCACTTGGATGTGCGAGGCACTGGAGGTGTCGGCATCCGGGTACTACGCTTGGGCCGCGCGTGCCGGCACCCCGACGGCGCGATGGCGCCAGGAGTTGCTCGGGGCCATCGAGGAGGTGCACGCCGACGTGAAGAGGCGCTACGGGAGCCCGCGCATGACCGCTGAGCTGCAGGCCCGTGGGTACGAGTGCTCGGGGAACACCGTCGCCGAACTCATGCGCGAACACGGGATCCGTGCGAAATGCCCGAAGCGGTTCGTGCGGACGACCGACTCCAACCACCGCCGGCCGGTGGCCGACAACGTCCTCGATCGGGACTTCGATCCCGAAGGGCCGAACGAGCGCTGGTGTGCGGATATCACCTACATTCCGACGCACGAGGGTTGGCTGTATCTGGCGGTGGCCGAGGATCTGTTCAGCCGCTTGATCGCGGGGTGGAGTATAAACGAGTCGATGGAGAGCCGATTGGTGGTCGATGCCCTGGAGATGGCGATCGCTCGTCGTCGGCCCGAGGCGGGTTTGCTGGCGCACTCGGATCGCGGGAGCCAATGCGCCAGCGACCACTACCAGCGAGTGCTGGCCTCCGAGGGGATCACGTGCAGCATGAGCGGGGTGGGTCAGTGCTGGGACAATGCCCCGGTCGAGAGCTCCTTCGGGCGCATGAGGTGCGAACTCGGAACCGAGATGTTCGCCACCCGTGACCAGGCGCGGGCGGAACTGTTCGAGTACCTGGAAGTGTTCTACAACCGCGTCCGCCTTCACTCCTCTCTGGGGTTCTTATCCCCGGCTGAGTTTGAACGGACGTACAAACAGACCCACCGTTAACTTCGTGTCCACTTTTCGTGGGGAAGATCAGAGGCTTGCTCCCCTTAAATCCCGCTCGAGGGCCGATGTTGTGCCTGATCGGGCTCCCGTTGGTCAAACCAGAGGACAACCGGTGTTTCGGGGTGCTGTGGCTGAAGTACCGGAACAAGCCCCCGAGGTCGATGTTCGATTCGCCCCTGATTCGGCATGCGTTCCTGGTTCCCTTTGCCCCCCCGTCGCGGTCTGCCAAGCCTTCGGTTGGTGAGGCGGTGCGACCTGCGTACTACCCGGTTGTTAACCCGCGACTCATGGATGAACTGGTCGGCGGGGTCCGGTACTCTTCGCTGACTGTACTCGATGCCCCCCGGTGAGCGCCGGCCGTGTGGGGGCGCGTCTGGCGGGCCGCGAAGCGGTTGCCCTTCCTCACGCTCAGCGACAACCAGGGTACGAAACCCTGGTTGTTCTGCTTCGGGAGCGCCTTCACATCGGCTTCGGCGGGATGAGCGGGATCGGGCCGCCCGGGGGCCGGTCGCCGGGCGGTGCCGACGGGAGCGGTCCCGGAACCGAGGGCACCGGCGGGAGCGGGGCGGCCGGTTGCGGTGAAACCACCGGCCCCGGCGTCCCGCCGGGCGCACTTGGGGGCGGGGCGGTCTTCGCGTCTTGGGCGGCCTTCTCCACGTGACTCCCGATTACCGTTCCGATGTTTTTCAGGAACTCGGACGAGTCGCTGTTGACCTTCTTGGTGTCCACATCGGTCGTGATCTGAAGGTTCCCATCGGTGCTCTTGGACACATTGAGCTTGTACCAGCCCATGTACCAGCCGACCCCGCCGAACACGATGACGGCCAGGCCCACCAGAGCGAGCAGATTGCGCATGGGTACGTCTCCTTCATCCGTGAAACTGGATTCGATTCGGGTAGCGTGCTTGCGGTACGGCTCAGGGCGTTTCGCAACGCGCGAGGTGGCGCTTCGAAATAGTTGCCGTTTCTTTGTCTTGGGTATCGGTCGTCATGTCTATTATTTCAAACGTTAGTGCGTAGCACGCGGGGCTGGTTGAACGGGTCGTCCTTGTGGTGACGGTCGCGAATAAGAGGCAGTCGAACGGTGTTTCTTGTGATTCCATGATCCTGAGAAGCTGACGCCGCTTCGCCGGGAAAACCAGATCGTCCTGGCGGAATCGCGCTTCGCGCATCCCCTCCCGGGTCGCCCTGTGGCTGACCAACGCGAACGCCGTGGACTTGATAGCCCAGGCGTCGATGGCCGCGACCAGTTCGCCTGTGAAGTTACCAAGTTCCTCGGTTGAGGCGTTTTCGAGGCCCAGGAAGCAGATCCGCTTCCGCACCGGAGCCAGTGGGGAAGCCGGCGCAGGCGGCGTGTGCCGCGCGAGGAGCTTGGCGAGCGCACCGTTTATGTGTGTGACGTAATCGTTGTCGCATTTGGTATCCGCCGGCCCGTCCTGGGCTGCATTTTCGGCGCGCTGTTCGGTTGGAGTAATGACGCCCGGCATCGGTTCTGATACAGCCGTGGGCAACTGGGGGGAGCTCGTGGTGCAAGGGGCCGGGCTCTTCTCGCTGAGGTTACTGGTGGAACAAAAATTGTACCCTCGGAGGGTCCAACCGCTGCCGAACGCGAGGAGCGCCAACCCGATCCCGGCCAGCAGGTTCCGCATGTGTACGTCTCCTTACGTCGAACGCCCGGCCCGGGCATTATTCGCGGGGCGCGTCTGCGAGTGTACGACATGAGAGCGTTTTGCGCAAGTGGAGTTGCGCGCCGGGCTCCTTCTGGTGGAGCCGGAGCTATTGGATGGACACGGCGCGGCGGTAGAATGCGGTGGCTCCCAAATGGCGCGCGGGTGCGGGGTTGCGGGAGCGGGGGCGACCGGTTACCCTGATTTGAGCCGTGTGCCCTCTCACGGTTTCCGCACCTGGGGCGGAAGCGAAGGCTCCTTATCCGCTCTTGATACGGCTCCTGTGCCCGAACCGCTCGGGCCGACTTTGCAGGCATTTGACGCGGTCGGGGCTCCCGCGCCCGATCCTCTTTCAGTGAACCTGAACCCGGACGAGCGGTGTCACTCTTCGTTGCGCGAACCGCTGGTGCCCCGCGCCCAGCCCACGGAGGTTAACTTCACCCATGGCTACCGCCACGGCAATACTGGATACCCTGCGGACCCAGCTCGACACCAGCGAGTACAAGAAGCTCCACTGGGACGGGTCGTTCTCGGATTACCTTAACATCGTGCTGGAGAACCCCGGGGTCACCCGCACCGCGTACCAGCGGCTGTACGACATGATCCTTTCGCACGGCACCGAAGAGGTGTATGAGAACAAGGACAAGATCCCCCGTTACAAGTTCTTCACCGAGTTCGCCAGCCGGCACGCCGACGGGATCTACGGTCTCGACCGCTCGCTGATGCAGCTCGTGAACACCTTCAAGAGTGCGGCCCTGGGCTACGGCACCGAGCGCCGCGTGATCCTCCTCCACGGCCCGGTGGGCAGCGCGAAGAGCACGATCGCGCGGCTGCTGAAGCGCGGGCTCGAGGAGTACAGCCGCACCGACGCGGGGCAACTGTTCAGCTTCTCGTGGAAGAACGAGGACGGGAGCGGGTGGACCAAGGACCCGATGCACGGCGAGCCGCTGCAACTGGTGCCCGAGGAGCACCGCACGCAGGTGCTCACCATGCTCAACGACCAGTGCCGGAAGCCGCACGCCTACGAGATCCGCATCAAGGGCGATCTCAGCCCGTACTCGCGCTACGAGTACAAGACCCGGCTCGCGAAGTACGACGGCGACTGGCTCAAGATGCTCGCGAACGAGATCAAGGTGTACCGGCTGGTCCTTTCCGAGAAGGACCGGATCGGGATCGGCACCTTCCAGCCGAAGGACGAGAAGAACCAGGACAGCACCGAGCTGACCGGCGACATCAACTACCGCAAGATCGCCGAGTACGGCTCGGACTCGGACCCGCGGGCGTTCAACTTCGACGGGGAACTCAACATCGCCAACCGCGGCATCGTCGAGTTCATCGAGGTGTTAAAACTGGACGTGGCGTTCCTGTACGACCTTCTGGGGGCGTCGCAGGAGCACAAGATCAAGCCGAAGAAGTTCGCGCAGACCGACATCGACGAGGTGATCCTCGGGCACACCAACGAGCCGGAATACAAGCGGCTCCAGAACAACGAGTTCATGGAGGCGCTGCGCGACCGGACGGTGAAGATCGACATCCCCTACGTCACCCGGCTGCGCGACGAGGTCAAGATCTACGAGAAGGACTTCAACTCCGACAAGGTGCGCGGCAAGCACATCGCCCCGCACACGGTCGAGGTGGCGGCGATGTGGGCCGTGCTGACCCGGCTGAACGCGCCCAAGCACGCGTCGCTGAGCGTGCTCCAGAAGATGAAGCT
>DASWYH010000064.1:0-1916 GCA_036405095.1 Gemmata sp.
TTCCCAACCGCCAGGGTGCCGCGATTGGACAGCCCGATTTTGGCGGCATTAAGCGAGGTCATCTTGCGAACGGCGTCTTCGAGTTTCAGCACGCTGCGGTCGCGCACGTACGCACCCAGCACGCGCGGGAACGTCCCGAAGTTCCGCGGGTGCGGGTTCCCGCGCTTCAGCGGGCCGGCGATGGCGTAAGCGGACCCGTCGGAGCCGACCGAGCACCAGGACTGCTGGAGCGCCAGGGTCATGTCCTTTTCGCTGTGGTGCGCGAAGACCGTGGGCACCGATCCGCCCTGCTCGATCAGCACGTCGAAGAGGACGTCGAGCGGATCGGGGGCCGGCGTGCGGCCCTTCGACTTGGCCGCAATCACGCGGTCCATTGTGAGCCCTTCGTAGGTGCCGCGCCCGCTCACGAGCATCCGCGACCAGTCCCCGCCGACGGCGGTGTAATGGTTGTACCAGCCCGGGATGCCGTTCGTGACGTCCTTCTTGAGGCGGGCCCGATCCTTCGGGTCCTTGAGGCGCTCCATCATTTTCGACAGCCCGCCCTCGTGCGCCCACGGCGGGACGATGCTCGCGAGGTTGTTGTTGCCCCGCGTGTACGGGTACACGTTGGCCTGCACGTTGACGCCACGTTTGCGGGCGCCTTCGATGAGCGCAACGACATCCTTCATTTGGCCCCAGAGCTTCTCGTCCGCGATCTTGAGGTGAATGATGTCCACCGGCACGCCGGCGCGCTCGCCGATCGCGATCGCTTCCTTGATCGCCTCGAGCACCCCGATCCCTTCTGTGCGGATGTGGGACGAGTAGAGGCCGCCGTGCTTCTTCACCACCTCGCACAGCCCCACGAGATCGTCGGTCGTCGCGAGCGCCCCCGGCGGCATCATCAGGTACGTCGAAAGGCCGAGCGCGCCGTCTTTCATGGCCTCGTCGAGGAGCGCTTTCATCTCGGCGAACTGCTTCGCGGTGGGCCGCGCGTGAGACGTGCCCATCACGCACTCCCAGAGGTTGTCCAGGCCCACGTAGCTCGCCACGTTAACGCTCACGCGCTCCTTGTCAATGGCGTCGAAGTAGCCGCCGAGCGTGGACCACGCGAGTGTCTTCCCGCGCGCCTTGAACGCCCGCGCCCGGAGCTGCCCCTTCAGCGGCCCGGCGGAGCGGCCCTCGCCGAGCACCTCGGTTGTCACGCCCTGGCGGATTTTGCTCTCGGCGTGGCCGTCTTCGAGGAGCAAATCGTCCGAGTGAGAGTGAGCGTCGATGAACCCGGGGGCCACAATGAGGCCCTTCGCGTCGATCGTGCGTTTCGCTTTCCCCTCCGGCACGCGCCCGACCGCAACGAGCTTTTCGTCCGCGATCGCCACATCGCCGTGGAACCACGGGTTCCCGGTGCCGTCCACGATGCGCCCGTTGCGAATGACGAGGTCGTATTCCGGTTCGGCCGCTTCAGTGTGTCGGGGGAGCGCGACCAGGGCGACCACAAGTGCGATCGGAGGGAGCAGCGAGAGGAGTTTCACACGAGCCTCGCGGGAGCGGGTGAGCGTTTGTAGGCACGATACCTGACCGGGCGGAAGAGGGCGGAAGGAAAAAGGGCAAAAGGAAAAAAGGGCCGGTTGGTTCCTCTTCTGCCTTGGCTTCGTGCGGCACTTCCGTTTTCCGTCGGCCGTTGTCCTTTACCTTGGTTATCCGGGCCGCCTCGTTGTGTTATTCTGGTGGGATGACCGCAACCGAATGGCTGACAGCCAGCGAGCCGTGGGATCTGCTGAATTTCATGCGCGCAGGTGCGAGTGAACATACCACCGCCTGAAAGGCGGTGGCTTCGAGTAACGGACTGAAAGTCCTGTTCCGACCGGAGGTCGGCTGAAGACTTCCGGCCCGAGGCCGGCTGAAGCTACGAGGGGGCGCCCTCGACCCCGAACTCGGTG
>DASWYH010000065.1:0-4302 GCA_036405095.1 Gemmata sp.
CACGACTTCGGACCGCGCTCCGCAAAAGACCTGCCAGAAATAACACACCTGAATGGCCCCGACAAAGTAACCGGGGCAGATACGTTGGCCTTCTCCTCAACTGCAAACGCGATTGCGACCGGTGCGCTTGGCCTCGTACAACTTCTGATCGGCTTCCTGGCGCAGGTGGTTGGCAGTGGTTAACTCGTCGCCCATTGTACTCGCCAGCCCGATGCTGACCGTCATCTTGATGGGCGTTGCCTCGAACCGGAACTCGTGCTCGGCAACCGCTTCGCGGAGCCGCTCCGCAACTTGCAGCGCACCGTGCCGCGTTGTTTCCACCAGCACCACCACGAACTCTTCCCCGCCGGCCCGCGCGAAGAGGTCTTCTTGCCGCACGAGTTCACGGATCACCCCGGCGAACTCGCGCAACAAGAAGTCGCCACACAGGTGCCCCAGGTTATCGTTGACCGTCTTGAACTTGTCGAGGTCCAGCGCGAGCACCGATAACGGGCGGTGGTGCCGCTGCGACCGAACCACCTCGCGCTCCAGGAACTCGTCCAAGTAGCGCTTGTTGTGGATCTGGGTGAGCCCGTCGAGGATCGTTAAGCGGTAGATCTCTTCGTGGTACTCGGCTTCGATGTTGCCGCCCGCGAGATAACGGTACAGGCAGTTCCCGACCCGCAGGTAGTCGCCGTCCCGGAGCAACCGCGAGTGATCGAGTTGCCGGTCGTTGACGAACGTGCCGTTGGTGCTGTTCTGATCGGAGACGTAGTACCCATCCAGAGCCGGCTCGATGAGCGCGTGTTTACGGGAAACCGAGTGATCGGTGAGCCGGATGTCCGCGTCCTCGCCGCGCCCGAGTACGATGGTGCGGTCGGTGAGCGGGTAACGGCACCCCATCGTCGGGCCGGTCGGGTAGATGTGAACGAGACACGCCTGCTTGGCCGTGGACAGCTTCTTCGGCGCGCTGATCCACGTCTCGGAAGCTTTTTCGGCCATCACATGACCTAGCGACATGGTGTTCGGCGGTGAGAGTAAGAAGCGTTCTGCCGCTGCCGAAACGTAGTTCACAGAACTCACACGAGCCAACCGAAGCAAAAAGCCGATCCGAATTGGCGAAATATCGCGCCCGGGCCACAAAGGAATTCGTGTCCGGGCGCAATTAATTATGGCCGCGTCACAACCGGGGGCGGCACGATTCCGCTGATTTTCGCGCGCGGCGTGGTGAGGTCCACGACCATCGGTTCAACGGTGACCCGTTCGGTCACGTTGCCCGCAGCGTCCCGGGCCGTGATCTTCAAGTGAACGCGGGCCGGGACGCCCACCGGCACGCGCCAACTGTATTGCCCGGTGTTCGCAAGGCGCTTGGCGACCGGCGCGTTCAGTGCGGTGGCCTGCACCACCGGATCGGTGCCCGCGGTTGCAACCGGTTTCCACGGCCCCGCCGGCGAGTCGCTGTATTCGAGCGTGATCGGGTCGTCACCGAAATTGCGGTCGGTGGCCTCCCACTTGATAACGATCGTGTCCGGCGCGTTCGGGTCCGGGTCCGGCTTCGACAGCACGACCTTCGGCGGGGTCACGTCGAGTACGACTCGCATGTCGGGCGCCGAGCCCGGTTCGGGCTTGCCCTCGCTCCGGTTGGCCCCGCTGACCGGCACCAACCGGAACCCGTAGGTGCCTTCCAGTTGTGCGTTCGCCTTGTCGTCAAGCACCACGCGAACCGCGCCCCCTTTCCCGTCGTGTTCGCTCCACTTCTGCCAGCTCCGCCCCTCGTCGCGGGTGAGCCACAGGTCGACCCGGCTAATCCCGGACGGGCCACGCTTTTCGAGGTCGAACCCGAGGTCGAAGCGCGTGAAGTTGATGACCTGCGCGCGGGTCATTTCGACGGTCGGGCTGGTCCACGCGGCGGCCGGGGTGGCGGCGTGAGCGGGCGGCGCGGCCTTCGGGTCGAACGTCGCGACTTGCTTCGGGCCTTCGGTCGCCGGCGGGTTGCTCACGAGTGGCGCACCCGGTTGTGAATAGTTCGGAAGCGGCGAGTTACCGCCCGGCGGGTTACTCGGGACGGTTGCCGCGGTGCTCCCGGAGGCAGGCGGCTGGTACGGAGCGAGCGCTCCGGTCTGCGCGGGCAGCGGCCCCGGCGGTAGCGGCGCTATGGGTTCGACCGGCAGCACGCCGGGGTTCGGCCCGATACGAGGCGGGGCACTCGGGAACGCATCCGCCGCGGGGGGCACCAGCGCCGTGTTCCTGGGGTCCGCCGGGAGCGTGTTCGTCGGCGCGGGCGCGAGCGGGGCCGGCGACGAAAGCGCCGTCGTTGCGTCCGCGTTGCCCGCCGGGAACTCGCGCGTGATCTCCGAGCGGTTCCCGGCAATGTCCACGGCGGTGATCCGCACCGTTACGCTGTCCTTGATCCCGCTCGGGAAGCGGACCCCGCTGCGCGACCCGCCGTCCACTTTTCGCCACTCGGTATCGAGACCGTTGGTTGCGCGAAACTCCACGCGCGTCGCGTCGTCGTTGGGGAACTTGTCCTCGATCGCCCACTCAATGACGATCTCGTCCCCGGTGCGCTTCGCGTTGGTGACGCGGACCGCCGGTTTGGTGGTATCGATCACCATCTTCAAGTCGGGCGGATCACGGGTCAGGTCGGCCGGGTCTTTGTTGCCCTTGAGGTCTTCGATTTGCATCTTGAACCAGTACAGCCCGTCTTCCTTCGCGACGTAGACGAAGGCGTCCTTGTCGGGGGTGACGAACCCTTCCTGATACCACGTGTTCTCGCCGTTGCGGGCCACGTACAGCGTGACCTGCCGGATGGTGCGGCGGTCCTTCTCGTACTTGATGGGCAGCTTGATGTTGCGCGAGTTCATCGCGTGGTAGTCTTGACCGATCGGCTGGCCCAGCGTGAGCCCGAGCAAAGCGGCGGCGGCGAAGTTCATGACCCAAGTTCCCCGACGCGGAGCGAGGTGGCCGCGCGGGACGCGGGCCGTATCGAATGTATCGGCAGTGGCGGGAGCAGAATTTAGTATTTCGTGCCGCGCGGCAGGAATTATTGAAGTTCCAGCGACTTCAAGAAATCAGCAGCGTGAACAGATTAAGAGCGCCTACCCGCACCGGCCGATTGAGGGCGCAATCTTCTCGCCTCTGCGTCTGGACAAATTAAAACGGCTGAGTTTGCGAAGCGATCGCACCTGTCCGGAACAGGAACGGTTCTTCCTGGGGTGAAATGACGATGACCGCGGACGAACTGCAACGGCTCCTTGAAGGCGTGCGAACCGGCGAAGTGACCGTGGATGAAGCGACAGCGCGCCTGGGGCGCGAGTCGGTCGCCGAACTGAGCTTCGCCACCCTCGACCTCGACCGGAAACAGCGGTGCGGGTTCCCGGAGGTGGTGTTCGCGGAGGGCAAGACGCCGGAGTGGGTTCGCGGGGCCATTCAGCGGCTCTCTGAAGCCGGGCAGGACTGTTTCGCAACCCGCGTCAGCGCCGACCAGGCGGACCACCTCACCGCGTACTTCCCGAACGCCGAGCAGGATCGACTCGCGCGCACCTTCTGGCTGCCGGTGCCGGGCGCGCGCCCGGCGCCCGCCGGGAACGTGTGTGTGGTGACCGCCGGAACCAGTGACCTGCCCGTTGCACAGGAGGCACTCGTAACGGCGCGCGTGATGGGCGCCGGGGTTGAACTCATCGTGGACGTAGGCGTCGCCGGGTTGCACCGCATCTTGCGGCAGCGCGAGCGGCTCGCGGCGGCGGACGTGGTGATCGTGGTCGCCGGGATGGACGGGGCACTGCCCAGCGTCGTGGGCGGGTTGGTCGATTGTCCGGTGATCGCGTGCCCGACGAGTGTCGGTTACGGGGCCGCGTTCGGCGGTGTCGCCGCCCTGCTCACGATGCTCAACAGTTGCTCGGCGGGTGTCTGCGCGGTCAACATTGATGCCGGTTTTAAAGCGGGCTACGTGGCGGCCCGGTTCGTCAAGCGCCTGCAAACGAAGGCGGCCCGGGGGTAATCCCGGGCGGTGGTTCGCGAAACGTTGTTTCGGTCACTTCCCGACGAGCGCGCCGACCGTGGAGCTGGGAGGGAGCGGGGCGACCGGGGCGAACGAGTTGCTCGGCGGCAGCACCGCGGAGCCGGCCCCGGCAGCCGTCGCGCGGTCCGGCGGCGGCGGCGGCAGCGGATCGAAGCCGGCCGGCAGGGTCGCCGATGCGTTCGCAACGGGGTTGCTCGGCGCGCTCGTGTTGTAACCGCTCCAGCCGCTCGGGGCCGTGGTGTTACCGGCCGGTTGGGAGCCGCCCTGGTTCGGGAGCGGGCTGGGCACGAAGCTCGGGTTCG
>DASWYH010000066.1:0-7889 GCA_036405095.1 Gemmata sp.
GAGGCTCCTTCGGGCGAGGCGAAACGAATCCGTTCACCGCTATTATCGCCTTCCTGGTGCCTCCGCTCCAAACGCCCACGCTCACGCGCGCCGGTTCCGCGGCCCGGGGACCGCAGAACCGCTACGCCGCGCGCCCGTGTCCGCCGTTCCGACGCGACGACTGGCCCGGAGCCCGAAAGTGCGCCCGGGTTACCTTGTGTGGCGCGCGTCCCCTTCATAGGATACTGTTGACCTTCCAGCTCACCCACTTTTGCCAACCGGTCGGGCACCTTCGCCTCGGGTTGGGTTCACCCCCGGCACGGGGTCCGGCGCCATGCCCACCAAAGCGATTAACAGGCTGAAGGACAAGTACAACGAGTACCCGGATGACATGTTCAAGGACACCCGGATGTCCCTGGGCGAGCACATCGAGGAACTCCGTTACCGGATGCTGAACGCGATCAAGTGCCTGTTGGTGTTCCTCGTCATCGGCTTCATCCTCGACGCGATCGGCACCTCGGTGGGCAACAAGAACATCGGGGTCGGCCGGCCGATGCTGAAGGTGATTACCGACCCGGTGGAGTCGCAGACCCGCGACTTCTATTACCGCCGCGCCCGGCAGATCACCGACGAGAAGCTGTCGAAAATCACCAACACCAGCACCGACGACATCGCCGCGATCCGGAAGAAGTTGGACGAGAACGGAAACAGTTTGGACGCCCTGTCGAGCGAAGAGCGGCTGAAGCTGCTCGGCGAACCGGCCCCGATGCGCGTCCGCATGGAAGTCAAGCAGTTCGAACCGGCGTTCGGCCCGGCCAAGCCCGACGCGCCCAAAGAGCTCGACATCACGATGCAGGTGTACCCGGCCGAGGTGAGCCTGTTGAGCGACACCGGGCAGGCGCTCGTGGAGAGCAAGCAGTACCTCACCACGCTGAGCGCGCAAGAGGCGTTCGTGGTGTATTTCAAGGTGTCCGTGCTGTGCGGGGTGGTCCTCGCGTGCCCGCTCATCGCCTACCAGTTCTGGGCCTTCGTCGGGGCCGGACTGTACCCGCACGAGAAAAAGTACGCGTACCTCTTCTTCGGCCCGAGCGTGCTCCTATTCATTGCCGGCGTGGTGCTGTGCCAGTTCGTCGTCTTGCCCGGCGCGGTTAAGGCGCTCCTGAAGTTCAACGAGATGCTCGGGTTCGACCCGGACATCCGGTTGAACGAATGGCTCAGCCTCGCGATCGTCCTCCCGCTGGTGTTCGGGGTCTCGTTTCAGACCCCACTGGTGATGGTGTTCCTGAACCGTATCGGGATGTTTTCGGCCGCGGACTACCTCACCAAGTGGCGGTACGCGTGCATCATCATCGCGTTCTTCGCGGCGCTCATTACGCCCACGCCCGACGTGGTGACCATGCTGTACCTGTTCACCCCGATGTTCGGGCTGTACCTGAGCGGCATCCTGATCTGCCACCTGTTCCCCGGGTTCGACCCCAACGAGGACCGAGAGACCGAAGCCGCTGACGAAGTCGCGGTCTAGGGCCGTGCAGAACTCGGAGCGCGGCGCCCGGAACGCGAGGCACGAGCGAACGAACCGGGTTTGCACCGTGTCTCCGGTTTGCGTCCCGCGTTTTCCGCACTCCGCACTCCGCACTCTGCGCTCCGAGTTCCGTTTATGTCAGACCCCGCCACCCCGTTCGTTTACCTCGTCGGCGCCGGCCCCGGCAACCCGGGGCTGCTCACCGTCCGGGGGGCCGAGGTGCTCGGCCGCGCCGACCTCGTTCTGTACGACCAACTGGTCCCGGAGCGGTTGCTCGACTTCGCACCCGCACACGCCGAACGGATCTGCGTCCGCGACCTCCCGGGCACCCACCCGGACAAGTACCCGCACATCCACAAGAAGCTGATCGAAACGGCCTCCGCCGGGAGAACCGTGGTCCGGCTCAAGGGCGGCGACCCCCTCATCTTCGGCCGCGGCGGTGAAGAGGCCGAAGCGCTCCGCGCCGCGGGCCTCGCTTACGAAATCGTGCCCGGGGTGACGGCGGCGCTCGCGGCCGGTGCGTTCCTCGAAATCCCGCTCACGCACCGGATGTATTCGAGCAGCATCGCGCTGATTACGGGGCACGAGTTGCCCAACAAACCCGGGAACAAGCTGGACTGGAAGGCCATTGCGGCGTTCCCGGGGACGCTCGCGATTTACATGGGAATCGCCCGGCTGCCGGTGATCGTCTCGGAGTTGCTCAAGTACGGAAAGTCCCCGGACACCCCGGCGGCCATCATCGAACGCGCGTCTCTGGGCGAGCAGCGGTCGGTGTGTGCGACCCTCGGGAACCTCGAAGAGGCTCGGCGCCACGCGGGGCTGGAAGCCCCGGGGCTGATCCTCGTCGGTGAAACGGTCGCGCACCGTGCCGATCACCCGTGGTTCGAGGGGCGCCCGCTGTTCGGCCAGCGCGTCCTGGTCACCCGCCCGGCGCACCAGGCCGCGGGGATGGTCCGCAAGCTCGAACACCTGGGCGCGGTCGTGTCGCGGCTGCCCGTCGTCGAAATTCGCGAGGTCGCCGACTTCGCGCCCGTGGACCACGCGCTGGGACAGCTCCGGCGCGGCGAATGGGACTGGCTCGTCTTCACCAGCGCGAACGGGGTCCACGCCCTGCTCCGCCGACTGGACGGAATCGGGCGCGACCTGCGCGATTTGGGCGGCGTGAAGTTCGCCGCGATCGGTCCCAAAACCGCTGACGCCCTGCGCGAGTACCGGCTCCGGGCCGATGTGGTCCCGGATTCGACGTTCTCATCCGAAGGGCTGGCCGCTGCCCTGAAACCGCACGTTGCAGGCCAGCGCGTGCTCCTGGCGCGGGCCAACCGGGGGCGCGAGTTGCTCCGCGACGAACTCGCGAAAGTGGCAACCGTCGCTCAGGTGGCGGTTTACGAGCAGGTCGATACCGCTGTGCCGGACGGGGCCGTTCTGGACGCGCTGCGGCGGGGCGAGATCCGCTACGTGACGCTCCCGAGTCCGGGCATCGCTCGGGGCGTTCTCGGGACGTTCGACGAAACCATTAGCGGGCGGGTCGAGCGGGGCGAAATCCGCCTCGTCGCGATCAGCCCCATAACGGGGGAAGCGATTCGCGCGCTGGGTTACCCGGTCGCGGCAGAGGCCACCCCATTCACCGAAGACGGGCTCATTGAGGCGCTCGTGGAACTCACCCGGCGCGGCTGAATCGTGCCGTCCGCGCATCGGGAAGTTCTGTGCGACCAAGGCTCTATTTCAGATCACGCGAGGAGTTGTAGCCGAGATAAATCACAATCAAGGAGCCGAGCAGGCCGAAGATATCGACCGTGATGAACGGGCCGCCGCCGAACGGGAACGTGGCGACGATATCCAGCAAGAAGAGCAGCGCCATGAGGGCACCGACACCGAGGGCTCCGAAGCAGAGTGCCTTGTCCATCGCCCGACCTTTCCGCGACCCGCGGCCGATTGATAACGCGCCCATGACGACTAACCCCGTGTTGGCCGTCAAGATAGAAACAGGTGCCGAAATCGGACACGGTAGAGGGTCCGGAGTTTTGGTAGTCTACTTGCGCCCCGGCGCGCTGCAACAATCGGGCTCGCGCTTGCGGCGGACACTTTTTCGCACCCGCCGCGCGAACCGCACAACCCGCAGCGCCAAGCCCTGAGATTCGCTCCAGGAACCGGAGCCGTCTTCAGAAAACCTTCACTTCCTCTTGTACTGCTACCGATCACGGAATAACGTCTTATTGGGGTTAATTCCCCAAACTCATCTCCGTTCCGAGGTCATCATGTCTCTCCCAGTCTCGCGCTCGCAGCGTGGTTTCACGCTGATCGAGTTGCTGGTTGTGATTGCGATCATTGCGATCCTCATTGGACTGCTGCTCCCCGCCGTGCAAAAGGTGCGCGAGGCCGCGGCCCGGATGTCGTGTTCCAACAACTTGAAGCAGATCGGCCTCGCGGCCCAGAACCACCACGATCAGGTGGGCGTGTTGCCGAACGGCGGCGAGCACTGGAGCATCCCGCCGCTCTACTCCGCGCCCGGAACCCCGCTGACCGGGAAGGCCCAGCGGGCCGGGTGGCTCTTCCAGATCCTCCCCTTCGTCGAACAAGACGCCGTGTGGCGCGGGGGCGGCGGTGCGGACGTTGACGAGTGCCAGCGGCGCGCGATCGCGGCCCCCATCAAGGGCTTCTTCTGCCCGACCCGTGGTGCCCCGCGCGTGTTCTCCAACGCATCCTGGTACGGCCCCGGCGGCACGTACAACCACGCCCAGGCCGATTACGCGGGCGGAAACGACGAGAACACCGGGGCGATCGTCCAGAACACCGCGTCGTCTCCCAACTCCATCACCCTGACCAACATCACCGACGGCACCTCGAACACCCTCCTTGCGGCTGATAAACGGCTGAACCGGTCCGCACTTGGCGGGTTCCAGGGTGACGACAACGAGGGGTACAGTTCGGGTTGGGACCACGACGTGATGCGCTCGACGAACAACCTGCCTCAGCCCGACCCGACCTCCGGGGACGGGCAACAGTTGTTCGGTTCCTCGCACCCGAACGGGTTCATGGCGGTCATGTGTGACGGCTCGGTCCGGTTCCTCCCGTACAGCATCAGCCAGGGCACCTTCAGCGCACTCGGCACCCGCGCCAACGGCGAAGTGGTCGGAAACTACTAACGCCAGTCGTTTCAAGTGATCAGTCGGGAGTGAAACCGGTTCCGTGTGCCCTCCAAAGCCCGGTATTTGCTTCTCGTCGGTTCACCTCGCTGAGCCCTGACGACAGACCAATTAAAACTACTGAATTCGTTTCCAAGTTGGGTATTGCGGGGCCGTGCCGGGTACGGCCCCGCCTTCATTCTCCTCACCCCGTTCTCTAACTTTCCCCAATACATGAACCTCTCTCGATTCCGAACCGCCGCTCCGGTGCTCCTGGTCCTCGCGTTCGCCGGGTGCGGCGAGAAGCCCGACGGGCGCACGCCCGTGCGCGGCAAGCTCGTTGACGGCGCGAAACCATTTGCCCTCGACGCCAGCAAGCTCAAACTCCCTGCGGGCGCCACGGCGCTACCGCCCGGGTCGCAACCGCTCACCGTCGTGTTCATTCCGGCCGAAGGCGGCAGCAACGCCTCCGCGGTCGTGAACGCCGACGCGGGCACGTTCGAGGTGAACGGCCCCGACGGTAAGGGGATCAAACCCGGTAAGTACAAGGTCGCGATCACCGCAACCGTTGGCGGGGGCGATTACTTCGGCGGCAAGTTCGCCCCCGAGAAAACGCAAATCGTCCGCGAAGTGAAGCCGGGCGAGGAGATCGTCATCGACGTGAGCAAGCCGAACGGCTGATCCCCGGAACCGGCCCCGTCGCGCCCGCTCTTCTCATGCGGGCGCGCGATTCATCTGCCCGCGGCGACCCGTTTCCGGTAGTGTGAACACTGCTCCTTCACACCGCCGGGAACCAACTCCGATGGCCGTTCCGATCAGTGATTTCGCCGTCCACCTGCGCGCCCAAGACAACGTCGCCGTAGCCCGCAAGCCGATCCCCGCCAACACCACCTTCAGTTTTGACGCGGGCACCTTCACGCTCCCGAAGGGGATCGGGATGGGCCACAAGTTCGCGCTCGTGGCGATCAAGGAAGGCGACCCGATCCACAAGTACGGTCAGGTGATCGGGTTCGCCGCGCGTGCCATCGCCCCCGGCGAGCACGTCCACGTTCACAACGTCTCCGCCGGCGCGTTCGAGCGCGACTACGCCTTCGCGAGCCAGATCCCCGCCCCGCTCCCGCCCCCGGCCGAGTACCGCTCGTTCATGGGCTACGACCGTGGGGCGAACAAGGCCCCGCACCAGCGCTACGGGACGCGCAACTACCTCGCGGTCATCAGCACCGTGAACTGCTCCGCCAGTACCAGCAAGTACATTGCGGACCGGGTCCGCGCGCTCGGGTTGCTCAAGGACTATCCGAACGTGGACGGGGTCATCGCGATCGTTCACCGCCAGGGCTGCGGGATGCAGTTCGACGGCCCCGACCACCAGCAGCTCGACCGCACGCTCGCGGGCTTCGCGCGGCACCCGAACGTTGCCGCTTATCTGCTCGTGGGCCTCGGGTGCGAGATCGTTCAGGCGTCGCACCTGATCGAGAACGAGCACCTGAACCTGCTCCAGCTCGACGGCACGAAGGGCGCCCCGCTCGCGCTCTCGATTCAGGAGTGCGGCGGGATCGGGAAAACGGTCGAGGCCGGGGTCAAGGCGGTGGCCGAGATGCTGCCGAAGGTGAACGACGTGCGCCGGGTGCAGCTCCCCGCCAAGCACCTCATTCTGGGCACCAACTGCGGCGGCTCGGACGGAAACAGCGGTGTGACCGCGAACCCGGCGCTCGGTGTCGCCAGTGACATGATGGTCCAGCAAGGAGGAACCAGCGTCCTCGGCGAAACGACCGAGATCTACGGCGCGGAGCACATCCTCACCCGGCGCGCGGTGTCGCAGGCCGTCGGCGAGAAGCTGGTCGAACGTATCAAGTGGTGGGAGTGGTACACGTCGATGTTCGGGGCGGAGATCAACAACAATCCGTCACCGGGCAACAAGGAAGGCGGGCTCACGACGATTTATGAGAAGTCGCTGGGCGCGATCGCGAAAGCGGGCGGAACCGCAATGGTGGACGTGTACCGGTACGCGGAACCGGTCACCGCAAAGGGCTTCGTGGTAATGGACACGCCCGGATACGACCCGGTGAGCATGACCGGCATCGTCGCAGGCGGCGCCAACGTGTGCGTGTTCACGACGGGCCGCGGGAGTGTGTTCGGGTGCAAGCCGGCCCCGTGCGTGAAGGTCGCGACCAACACCCCGCTCTATTCACACATGATCGGGGACATGGACATCGACGCGGGCAAAATCTTGAGTGGTGTCCCGGTCGAAGAGGTCGGCAAGGAGATCTTCGAGAAGGTGCTCTCCGTCGCCAGCGGCGAGCGGACCAAGAGCGAACTCAACGGCGTGGGCGAGGACGAATTCGCCCCGTGGTCGATCGGGCCGACGCTGTAAACGCACGAGCGCGGCTTTCGGGCCAAAAGTCATCAGGTCGGAAGCCGTAAAACCACGATTCAGTGGCGAGGTTTTATGGCCTCTGACCGAACAACCAGACAGCTCTGTGTCCGGTTCTTGAATTCCTGGTCACAACGAAACCGCCCCGGCGCTTGCCGGGGCGGTTTCGTTTCGCAAGCGGATAAACGCTCGGAACCTTTACTTTACGGTAAGGTGACGACTTCACCACCGTTACGCGAACCGAGCGCCGCATAGGTGTCGGTGTAGGACGAGTTGCTGATGCTGTTGGAGAAGAACTTGACGCCGCCGTCACCCATCAGGAAGTTCGCACCGCCGGTGTGCCGGCTACCGAACGCGTAGTCCGCACCACCGTTGAGCGTCGCCGTCGGGTCCATGATGCGGAGGTTCGAGCCCGCCCCGGTCAAGCCGTTGCACCCGCCGCCGTTGCCACCGGCCCAGATCGGGAAGTTGCCGTTCCCGAGATTCGAAGGCGACACGTTCGTGCTGATGCTGGCCTCCCCGACCATCACCGTGTTGCTCGTCCCGTCCGCCATGCTCGCGACGCTCGAGCACCAGGTCGAGTTGTTGTCGTTCGCGTTCAACAGGACGCCGTTCTGTGCGCTGCCCTTAAAGGAGGCACAGCCGAAGGCGTTCGCCGACCCCACCGTGGACAGGTTACCCATGTTGCCAGGGTAGTTCGACTTCGCGAACCCGTTGCTCTTCTGGTTCGGCAGCGTGTCGCTCGGGCAGAGGTAAGTCTTGATGACCGTGTTCACCACCGCGACGTTGTTGACCAGAAGGTTCTGGTTGGTCGTGCCGCGACCGAGGGTCGTGTTCGCGCCGTTGATGTTGTCGATGCTGGAGTTGCCGAAAACGGGAATCAGGTTACTGTTCG
>DASWYH010000067.1:0-2498 GCA_036405095.1 Gemmata sp.
AGCTTTCGGCACGTCGCCGCGCTATCGGCCTCATTACGGCTCCGCAGCGAAGCTGAACAACACGTGTGCGCCGAGCAAATTCGCTCTCCATTAAAGGCCGGACCATTACGGAACCCGCCACACGGTAACGGGCGGTTGCGAACGGGTCCGCGCTTCAACCGGTGCAGCCCGGTCAAGAAGAGGGTTCCGCTGCACCATTCATTGGCGCGGGGCTACGTTAGAGGGTGGTAGGCCCCGCGCTACGGAACCGCAATCTGGGTATCGCGCAAAAAGCGGTACAGTTCGGCGGTGTACTCGTCCTCGTTCGCCGGGAAAATCGAGTTGTGGTCGCCGTTCGGGAACGTAACCAGGCGCTTGGTCGTCCCGCCGGCCCATGCGTGCAACCGTTCCGCGTGCGACACGGGCACGAGCCGGTCACGCGCCGCGTGCAGCACCAGTACCGGCCCCGTGAACCCCGACAATTTGGCGCGGTGGTCGAAGTGGCGCACCATTGCCGCGCGAACCTCCGCCACAGAACAGCCGATCTCTGCGGCCTCGGGGGCGAACGACCACACGTCGCACGGGTCGGCGATCCCGCTCTCAAGCACCACCCCGGCGAGGGCGGGCAGCCGGCGGGCCAACTCGATCGCGTACAGGCTCCCGAGCGAGCGCCCGAACGTGACGACCCGTTCCGGCGGCGCGCCGAGAGCCGATACGATGTGCTCGCCGTCCCCGAGCATCGCCGCGAGTGCCGGTTCGCCGTCGGACCACCCGTAGCCGCGGTACTCGGCAAAGCACACGTTCACGCCCGCTCGGGTGAACAGGCCGGCGCGGTACTTCATCGTTTCGCTGGCCAGCTCACCGTTCCCGTGGAAGTGAACCACCCACCCCGCGCCGGGGGCGCCGGGGGCGGTGTAGCACCCGAGCCGGCACCCGCCAACGTCCACAACAAGCGACGGCCCCGGCGGCGCCGAGAGCGCGGGGTGGAACACGCGCCGCGTGACAGCGGGGTGGTTCAGGAGCGTATCGGCGGGGTCCATCGGCGCGGCCCTCGGGTGCGTGTGAACGCGCCGGCGCAGCGCGTCCCCTCTTCATTACGCACCCGCGGGTCATCTTTTCCAGGTCGAAAGTGGTTCGCTTTCGTGGAAAGCATGGCACACACGCACAGGTCCCCTCAACCGCCCGGCGGGTTCGGTTCGGCCGGCGGCGTTTGCGCGTCAGCGGGCGGCTTCGCGGTCTCGCCCCTCACGAGCCAGCGCTCGATCAGGTAGTAGAACACCGGCGTCAGGCCGAGCCCGAAGAAGGTGACCCCGAGCATCCCGCTGAACACCGCGATCCCGAGCGTGCGCCGCATCTCGGCCCCGGCGCCCTCCGCCAGCACCAGCGGCACCACCCCCAGGATGAACGCGAAGCTGGTCATCACGATCGGCCGCAGCCGGAGCCGCACCGCCTCCAAAATGGCCTCGTGCAGCCCCTTGCCCTCGTGCCGCTGCTGCTCCGCGAACTCCACGATGAGGATCGCGTTCTTGCACGCCAGCCCCACCAGCACCACGAACCCGATCTGCGTGAAGATGTTGATCTCCGGTTGCACCGCCGGCACCAGCAGCGCGAACCCGTAGATGCCGCCCAGGGCCGACAGGATGCACATCGGCACCACGAGGATGATCGCGAACGGCAGCGACCAACTGTTGTACAGCCCGGCCAGCACCAGGTATACCAGCACCACCGCGCCGATGAACGCGTAAATCGCGGTGCTCCCCTCCTGGTTTTGCAGGAACGAGATGTCGGTCCACTCGTACCCGGCCTGCGCGGACAGCGACCGGTCCGCCGCCGCGGTGACCAGCTCGATGCCCGTGCCGGTGCTGGTCCCCGGCGCGAGGTTGCCGTTCACCGCCGCCGCCGGGAACGTGTTGTACCGCTGGATCACCACCGGCCCGGTGACGTCCTCGATGGTCGCGACCGAGCCGAGCGGCACCATCTCGCCGCGGTCGTTGCGGACCCGCAGGTTGCGGATCGTGTCGGCGCTCATGCGGTACGGGGCGTCCGCCTGCGCGGTCACCTGCCAGTTGCGCCCGAACCGGTTGAAGTCGTTCACATACGCCCCGCCCAGGTACACCTGGAGCGTGGCGAACACGTCGCCCAGCGGGACGCCCATTTGGAGGCACCGCACCCGGTCCACGTCCACGAATAGTTGGGGCACGTTGGCCCGGTACACGGTGAACGACGCCCCCAGCCGGGGCTCCGCGTTGATCTCCCGGATGAGCGCGTTCGTCTCCCGCTGGAGCCCCTCCGGCCCCAGGTCGCCGCGGTCCTCCACCATGATCCGGTAGCCGCCCGCCGAGCCGAGCCCGCGCACCGGGGGCGGCGGCAGGATCAGCACCTGCGCGTCCTGCACCTCGCGCAGGATCTTCGCGTTCAGGGCGCGCAGGATCATGAACCCGTTGCGCGACACGTCCCCCTTGCGCTCCTCGAACGGCTCCAGGATCACGAACATGGTGCCGAAGTTGGACCCGGTCGCG
>DASWYH010000068.1:0-3187 GCA_036405095.1 Gemmata sp.
GACCCGCGCGCCGCTCCCACAAGCGAGCGCGCCCCAGTTATCCCATAGTCATTGCGGCCGGTGGGTCAACGGCCTTATCGGTGGCCGTATCTTCGGTCGGTGCGCGGGCATCCGATCAGTAAATCGAGGAACGGCCGGGAGGGACCGCTCCTCGGGTGAGCACGAGCGGACACCAGCCCGGCGACGACCCCGTGAGCGACGCACGTGGTCAGCGCGGGGCCAGTGGCAACGTCTCGCTCTGAGTTGATGGGAATTCGAGCGGAACCGGGTCAGGAGCTTTTTTCAGTTCGTCCGAGCTGGCACGCGGCGTGCTTGAGGTTATCCCGCCGAACGGACGCCCCAACCGCACAGGATGTCCCGATGACCGCTACCCGACTCCCCGAACGCCGCAAGACCGCTCCGAAAACCGCACCGGCCCGACCCGTTACGGAAGTGCTGCTGGAACTCGCCTTTTGCCTGCACGCGACAAAAGTCGTGGCGCGGCGAGAGGGGCCCGCACCGGCACGGGGGGCGCGCTCGCGCTGATCGATACAGGTCCGACCCACACACCGAATCGCGGCGGGCCACATCCCGCCGCGATTCGGCGTTTCCCGCTCACTTTCGCAGACAATCACGGCAAGAGCGGCTCGAACAAAACGCGAACCGAGCCGCGCACCCGGTGCGCACCGAAGTGCGACGCGAGCCGCCGGGAGGAACTACACGGCCCCGGGTCCTTCTTTCCGACCCTCTCCCGACGTTTCAAAATCGGCCGCGCACGAAACCGACATTGCTCGGCGCAGAACCGTGCCCTCATCTCGCCTCCGCGCCGGCAAACCGACCTACCGGTGAGCGGGCCGGATGGTATCATCTTTTCCCCTAAATGGTACGACCCGCGGCGGCACTCCGAAAGCACTTCGGGCGGCCGTTGCGACGAGGGGCACCGTTGAGCCCGAGAACCACCATTAACATTACCGCGACCGACCTGGGCGAATACGTTCGGCACCACTCCTGCGACCGCCGGTTCCACCTCGCGGTGCATTCGGCGCGCGAGGTCGCCCCTTTGCCCTTTTTCGACCGGCTCCGGGACGGCATCGACCCGGTTCTGGCCGAGGTCGGGTGCCGGCGCGAGGACCAGTGGGAGGCCGAACTCCGCGCCGCCGGGTTCTGCGATTTGGTCGCCGAACTGCCCAAGGGGAAGCGGAGCGAAGTGCCCTGGGAGACCTTCGCCGAACAACTCGCCGCGCTGCCGTCGGGGGTACAAGGGTACGCGCGCCAGATCGCCGTCGGCGGCAACATCGGCGCGTTCCGCGTTTACGGGATCATCGATTTCGTTCTGGTTCGTGGGAACACCGAACCGCCCAGGCTGTCACTCGTCGAGTGCAAGGCGAGCCGGCGCGACCGCACCTACCACCGGGTTCAGGTGGCGCTCTACCGCATTCTGCTCCGTGGCCTCTTGAACGGCGCGCCCATCGTGATCGGGGGCCGGTGCGCTTCGCCCGCCGACATCGAGTGCGTGGTGGCGCGGGTCGATCCGGACCGCAACGCCACCCAATCCATCCTCGCGCTCCCGCCGCTCGACCTGGCGCACGAAGAGGCGGATCTCGAACAGCTATTGGCCCGCGGCGGCCGGCTCGACAGCGCCGCGGCGCGCCCGCTCGCGGAGATCGGGTTCCAGATCGGTACGAAGTGCGACGGGTGCGCGTTCGCCCCGCACTGCCTCACCGAGAGCGCGCGGCTCCGCCGGCCCGAACTGCTCGGGCTCGACCCGGTTACCACGCGGCTGCTCCGCGACGCCGGGCTGGGCACCCTCGACCAGTTGGCCCACCCGCCGCTGTTCGACGCCAAGGTCGATGCCCTCGCGCGCGACCCGGGGTTCAGCGAAAACCTGGATCGGCTGCGCTTGCGCGCCCGGGCGCGCCGGCACACGCTCCCCGGCCCCCATGCCCCCGGCGCGTCCGCCGTCGAGCCGATCCCGAACACCGGAGTCGGGCACTTGCCGCCTTACGAGGCGAAGGGCGCCCCGCTCCTGCGCGTGTACCTCGCGGTCGATTACGACTACACCGAGAACCGCATCGGGGCGCTGGCCGCGCACGTCACCCGGAGCGGGGGCCGCATCCACACGGGGCTCGCCGACGGGTGCCCCGACCCCGTGGTGCGCGAGCGGTTCGAGGTCGGCAAGGACCGGCTCGGGAAACCCGTCCACGACGAGCGGGCGCTCCCCGGCGGGCGCGAGGTGGTCGCGTTCCAATCGGCCCCGTGGACGGGCACCGATTACGCGGCCGACACCGCCGCCGAGGGCGAACTGCTCCGCTCGTTCTTCGGCTCCCTCGTGGAGCGGATCGCGACCGAACTCGGGGGCACGGCGGCGCCGATTCACTTTTACGTGTGGTCGCGCGCGGAGGTGCGCTACCTGCTGGAAGGGTGCAGCCGGGCCGGCCCCGAACTGCTCGGCCCGGTCCGGCAGTTGTTCGGCTGCCGCGAGGGGCTCGAACAGCTCATGTACTCGGCCGTTCAGGACGAGGTGGACCGCCGGTTCGCCCTCGGGTGGACCGGGCGCGGGCTGGGGGTGGTGACGTCCCTGGAATGGGCCGGGCGCCGGTTCCACTGGACCCGCACGGTGAAGGACCGGGAGCACGACCTCGCCCGCGTGTTCGCGCAAGGGGTGTTCGACTTCGCGGCCGAACTGGACCTTGCCCCCGATGGCGGCTGGGCGCCCGACGGGACCGGCGCGCGCCACACGTTCGAGATCCGCAGCCGGTTCTCGGACACGCTCCCCGCGCCGTACTGGCACGCGGTCTGGGGCACGCTCCCGGCGCCCCGGCCGGGCGCGGACGCCCGCGTTCACGAGTCGCTCGCGGCGTACGCGCGGGCCGGGGCTCCGGGACTCCTCACGGAGTACCTGCGGGCACGGGTTCACGCGCTGCGGTGGGTCGAGGAGAGCATCAGCCCGAAGAACACCGGGATCGAAAAGACGCCGCTCGCCGCGGCCGACCTGCCCGCTTTTCGGCTCGGCCGCGACGGGGTGGCCCGCGCCGCGACCGATTTTCTCCGCATCGATCAGCACGTGCGCCGGTCCGACTGGGTCGCGGCTCACTTGCTCCCGCCGCTCGCGCGCGTGCCGGCCGGGCGCACCCTCCCGCTCAAACACGTAAAAGTCGGCGCCGACAAGAACACGATCACCGGGACGGTCGAACTGTTCGCGTTCGGC
>DASWYH010000069.1:0-3743 GCA_036405095.1 Gemmata sp.
GCCCCGCGCCCACGCCGGGGCACGGAGAGCCGCTCATGTCGTCACCGGTCGAGCCCGTTCTCGCTCAGGCACCCGCATTCGATCCTTCGGGACTCGGAATCACACATGCGGGCCGGGTGTGGGCGAACCTGTCCCCGCCCATGCTCACCGAGCACGCCGTGCGGCGGGGCGAGGCGCTGCTCACGGACCTCGGCGCGGTGGTCGCGTACACCGGGAAGCGCACCGGCCGGTCCCCGAAGGACAAGTTCACCGTCCGCACCCCGGGCGCGGCCGATCAAATCGATTGGACCGCGAACCAGCCCCTTTCGCCCGAAGCGTTCGCGCGCGTCCGCGACCTCGTGCGCGCGTACCTCCAGAACCGCGAGCTGTACGTGTTCGACGGGTTCGCCGGGGCCGACCCGGCGCACCAGTTGCCGATCCGCGTGGTCACCGAGAAGGCGTGGCACTCGCTGTTCGCGCGGTGCCTGTTCCTGCGCCCCACCCCGGACCAGCTCCCGGGCTTCCAGCCCGAGTGGACGATCCTCCACGCCTGCGACTTCCACACGAACCCGGCGACCGATGGCACCAAATCGGAAACGTGCGTCGCGATCGATTTCGAGCAGAAACTGGTGATCGCCTGCGGCACCCACTACGCCGGCGAGATCAAGAAGTCCGTGTTCACGGTGATGAACTACCTGCTCCCGCAGAAGGGCGTGCTCCCGATGCACTGCTCCGCGAACGTCGGGGCCGGTGGCGACGTCGCGCTCTTCTTCGGCCTGTCCGGCACCGGCAAAACGACCCTGAGCGCCGACCCCGAGCGCCGGCTCATCGGCGACGACGAACACGGGTGGAGCGACACCGGGGTGTTCAACATCGAGGGCGGGTGCTACGCGAAAACCATCAAGCTCTCGCCCGCCGGGGAGCCGCAGATCTGGAACGCGCTGCGGTTCGGGTGCGTGCTGGAAAACGTGCCGGTCGACCCGCAATCGCGCAAACCCGATTTCGACAGCAAGGCGCTCACCGAGAACACGCGGGCCGCGTACCCCGTGGACTTCATCCCGGGCTGCGAGCTGTCCGGGCAGGGCGGGCACCCCAACAACGTGTTCTTTTTGACGTGCGATGCGTTCGGGGTGCTGCCGCCGCTCGCGCGGCTCACCCCCGCGCAAGCGGTCGAATACTTCCTCTGCGGGTACACCGCGAAGATCCCGGGCACCGAGGTCGGCGTCACGGAACCGGTGCCGGAGTTCAGCACCTGCTTCGCGAAGCCGTTCCTGCCGCTCCCGCCCAAGCGCTACGCGGGCATGCTCAAGGAGAAGCTGGAGCGACACGGCGCCCCCGTGTGGCTGGTCAACACCGGGTGGACCGGCGGCCCGTTCGGGGTCGGCACGCGGATGAGCCTGGGCCACACCCGCGCGCTCCTGCGGGCCGCGCTCACCGGGCAGTTCAGGGACGTGCCGTTCAGCCCGGACCCGGTGTTCGGGTTGGCCGTTCCCGCCGCGTGCCCCGGGGTGCCGGACGCGGTCCTGCGCCCGCGCGACGCCTGGGCCGACCCGGCGGCCTACGACGCGAGCGCGAAAGCCCTCGCGGCCAAGTTCAGGGCCGAGTTCCAGAAGTACGCGTGACATCGGCGACCGTGGCCAGCCGCCGGAGCCGGAACCCGAACAGGGTGAGGATCACCGCCCACGTCGCCCCGAACATCAGCGGGGCGAGCGGGAGCGCGGCGGCCATCACCGCCGCGAGCACCAGGAAGCACAGCCCGAACCCGTAGCACCACCCCCAGAACACGCTCCCGAGCGCGAAGAACGTGAGCGCGGCGAGCACCGCGAAGAGCTGGTACATGATCGGCTCGACGCTCCCGTCGCCGCCCCACCCGATGCTGAGCCGCAGCGCCAGCGACCCGCCGAAGCACGCGACCGCGTACCCGCACGTGATGGACCACAGTTGGCGCTCGGCGGCGGTCCGGGGCAGCACCTCGCCGCGCCGGGCGAACCACACAATCGCCGCGTACAGCACCAGCCGCACGTACTGCACCCCGGCCCCGACCCACAACGAGAAGTAGCCCAGGCTGGACCCGGTCTGGACGCCGTCGGCGAACAGCGTGACCGCGGCGAACCCGAACAGCACGTTCGCGTACCCGGTGAACTCGATGTCCTTCCCGGTGCGGTCGAGCGCGCCGACCACCTTCCCGAACACCCCCGTGGACCGCGCCCCGACGGCCTCGCCGCTCAGGAACCGCACGAGGTCGTCGGCCAGGTCGTCGGCCGTGTGGTACCGCGCGTGCGGCTCTTTGCGCAGGCACTTGAGGCAGATCGCCTCAAGGTCGCGCGGCACCTCCGGCGCGAGCCGGTGCGGCGCGGGCGGCTCGTCCTCGACCACCTTCACCAGAAGCTGGACCGTGTCTTCCGCGGTGAACGGGGGGCGCCCGGTGAGGCACTCGTACAGGATCGCCCCGAGCGCGTAGATGTCGGCGGCCGGGCCGACGAATTTGGTGCGCCCGCTGGCCTGCTCCGGCGCCATGTAGTGGGGGGTGCCCATCACCGCACCGGTTTGGGTGAGGTCGGCGCGCCCGCCCCGTTTCGCGAGGCCGAAGTCGGTCACCTTCGGGGCGCCCTCGTCGTCCAGGAGCACGTTCTGGGGCTTGATGTCACGGTGCACGATGCCGAGGTCGTGCGCGGCCCCGACCCCGCGCGCGATCTTCTGTACCAAATCGGCCGCGACCCGCGGCGCCAGGCGCCCCGCCTTCCGGATGAGATCGACCAGCGAGCCCCCGCCGAGGTGCTCCATCGCGAAGTACGGGCGCCCGGCGCACTCGCCGAAATCGAACACCTGCACCACGTGGCTGTGGCGCACCGCGGCCACCAGTTCCGCTTCGGCCAAGAACCGGACCCGCTCGTGGTGCTCGGCGTAGCTCGTCCCCGGCAGCATCTTGAGCGCGACGACCCGGTTCAGGCTCACCTGTCGCGCCTTGTACACGACCCCCATCCCGCCGCGCCCCAACTCGCCCAGCAGCTCGTACCCGGGCACCTCGGGCGCCTCCCCCGCGCGGGAGCCCGATGGCGCGCCGGTGCGCGCGACGGTCGCGCCATCGGGCGGCGCGGGATGGGCCGCGGTCGTCGCGTTGTCGGGCGGGGGCGTCATCGGGGTGCGTCCTCGCGGTTACACCAGGGGCGGCTTACCGAGCGCCCGCCGGATGGTCGAGAGCTGGCCGCAGTGCATGGCGAAGTGCATGGCGCCGAAGAGCACCGCTTCGCCGTAGTTGGAGGCGAACGGCCCGGGGTTTGCGGGCGGGTTCGAGAGCGCCTCCGGTGGGAGCGCCCGCGCCGCGTCGATGAGCAGGTCCACGCACCGATCGAGCAACGGGAAGAGGTCGGCTCTTGTGCCCAGTTCGGGGTGCGGCTCGGCGGCCTTCTTGGTCACGCTGTACTGGGCAACGAACTCTTCCGTCAGCGGGGGCAGGTCGGTCGCGCCGAGCCGCTCGGCGGTGCGCCGGGCGGTGACCGCGAGGTGGCCCACGATCCAGGCCGCCGAGTTAGCCCCGGCCACCGGTTGGAACGCGAACTCCGCGTCCGTGAGGTCGTCGGTCATCCAGTGGACCATCTGGCGGCCCATCCGGTAGCCGGCGGCGAGCAGGTCGGTCGTTGACATTCGCGACCTCGGGGGTTCGGGGTACCGCGCGCGGGTGCTTGGTGGATAGCATAGCGTTCTGCCGATCGGGTGCGGCGCCAATGTCCGCGCGCCCCGGCAAGCGGTATAACCCTTGTAGG
>DASWYH010000070.1:0-5855 GCA_036405095.1 Gemmata sp.
GGCCAGTAGTTTCAAGTGGTGAGTGGTCAGTGAATCAAAAGGCAAAAAATAAACACCGAGTTCTGATACCAAGTCTTGATGAGTGTGTGGGTGTTTGCCCTCTCCCCTTGTGGGAGAGGGGCAAGGCACCACCGTTACGAATCAATCCGAATTCAGTCGTTTCAAGTGTTCAGCATTCCGTGGTTCGTGAACCGGCGCAGGAGAAGGGCATCCCGAGTTCTGAAGGCTACGCGAAACGCCCTTCGCTTCCGACTGACCACTGACCACTTGAAACTACTGGGGCGGTCGCAGCTCGTCAGGAGTGGGACCATCTCGCCGGGTACGTGTGGATGGGGAAGGGGGGCGAGGGTATCACTCGCCGCTCAGGTCTTCGCCGAGCTTCGCCAGCGCTTCGCCCTCGATCTGGCGCACCCGCTCGCGCGTAAGCCCCAGGCACTCGCCGATCTCCTTCAGCGTCTTCGGCTCCTCGTCGTTGAGCCCGAACCGCATCCGCAGAACGGTCGCCTCGCGCTGGTCCATCTTCTCGAGCAGCACCAGCACCTGCTTCAGGTCGTCGGTCTCGACCATCTCGGTGTCGGGGGTTTTCGCGCGACTGTCCATGAGCATCTCCTCGATGCTCCACCCGGCGTCGCCCTGGTCGGCCTGCGGGGCCGCGTTGTACACGCGGATCGCCTTCTTGATGATCGCGAGCTTCTTCTTCGGCAGCCCGAGCAGCTTGCCCACCTCTTCGTGCGTCGGCGGGCGGCCCAGCTCGTCGGACAGCTTGTTAGTGGCCCGGCGCCACTTGGCCAGCAGCTCGACCATGTAGGCCGGAATGCGGATCGTCTTGGCGGTGTTCACCAGCGCCCGCTTGATGCTCTGCTTGATCCAGTACGAGGCGTAGGTGCTGAACCGCGTGTTCATGGTCGGGTCGAAGCCCTCGACCGCGCGAAGCAGGCCCAGGTTGCCCTCTTCGATAAGGTCCTGGAGCGCGAGCCCCTTGCCGGTGTAGCCCCGGGCGATGTTGACCACGAGGCGCAGGTTGGCCCGTACCATCTGGTCCCGGGCCTCGGTGTCACCCACAGCGATCGCGCGCGCCAGCGACTTCTCCTGATCGGCGGTGAGCAGGGCCGTTTCGTTGATCTCGCGCAGATACGTTTCCAGCGGGGACTGGACCACATCCGGGCGGTAGCGGCGGAGTCGCGACATGGTAACTGGCATCCTGTCTGCAAATGGTCCGGTTCGGCCCCGGTCGTCGAGCGCGTCAGCCGGGCACCGTTGCGAGTCGTGCGGGTCGGGAGCGTCGCGGGCTCAGTCTCTCGCCTACGGACAAACCCGCAGGAACGTATCGACCGATGAAACAATAACCTGGATGGACGCACGGGTGGAACGCCCCAGCGAGGGAGATTTCAGGCGTTGTCGAGCGAACCAAAGCCAAAACCCGACCGCCGAAACCAACCGCTACAGCCGGTACGAGCCGCACCGCTCGCACCACCGGTTCTCGGTGCGAGCGGCCCCGTTGAAATGCTCTCGCGCGGCTAAGCGCGGCGTGTCCCGGAAGCGGATTTTCGAGCCTCTTTCGACCCGTGACGCTCCGATCTCGCTCCCGAGCAGCACTTCGACAATGCGGGATGGGCCACAAAATCTGGATGGGATGATTTTGCGGCACTACCAAACATATGCCCCGCACGAGTGGAAGATCAACAACTTTTTGGACCCGCGGCCGGGGACTTTTCGGCCCGCGGCACAAACCGCTATCCGGGCGCCAGTTTCTGAACCTCCGCCACCTGAAAAAGTGCGCCCGGAATGTCAACCGGTCGCGCGCCGCGCGCGCCCCGGAATGTGCCCGTGGGCCGAATTTTGCGGCGCCCGCACGGGGACACAAAACGAACCGGCCCCGACTGTTCGCCGGGGCCGGTGGAGCGGATTCGCGATCCGGGGCTTTGAGTACCCCCGGGCGCGCGGTCGCGACCCGGGGAACGTGCCCTTACTCTTTCTTGTCGCCGGGCATTTGGAACAGCGGGCCGGCGGCGCCGGTGCCGCCGCGGAGCCCTTCCTTCTCCTTCGGCGAGTCCTTGCTCTCCTTGATCACCCCGCCGGCGGCTTCCTTCTCTTTGGCCGCTTCCTTGGCGCGGGTGGCCTTCATCTTCTCTTCCATCGCCTTTTCGGCTTCCGGCCCCTCGATCGGCAGGTCCTGGACGTCGTCGGGGACGGTGTTGTCGTCCACGTTCTTCATCGAGAGCCCGATCTTGCGGTCCTTCGCGTCCACGCGGAGCACCTTCACGTCCACGTCGTCGCCGACCTTCACCACCTCTTCGGGCGACTCGACCTTGGCGTCGGTAAGCTCGGAGATGTGGAGCAGCCCTTCGAGCCCCTCTTCGAGCTGGACGAAGACGCCGAAGTTGGTGAGCTTGGTGACCTTGCCGCGCACCTTCTGGCCCGGCACGTAGCGGCCCGGGATGTCGGTCTCCCACGGGTCGTTGCCCATCTGCTTGAGCCCCAGCGCGACCCGCTTGCGCTCCTGGTCCACGCTGAGCACGACGCAGGTGAGCTTCTGGCCCTTCTGCACCACCTCGGAGGGGTTCGAGACCTTCCGCACGTAGCTCATGTCGCTGACGTGCAGGAGCCCGTCGATTCCCTCCTCTATTTCGATGAAGGCCCCGTAGTTGGTGAGGTTCCGCACCACGCCGGTGATGATGGTCCCGGTCGGGTACTTCTTGGCCACCTCGCCCCACGGGTTGCTCTGGCACTGCTTCATGCCGAGCGAGATCTCCTTCTTGTCGTGGTTGATGTTCAGCACCTGAACCTCGACCTTGTCGCCGATCTGCACCAGCTCCTTCGGGTCGGCGATGCGCTTCACCCAGCTCATCTCGCTGATGTGAACGAGGCCCTCGATGCCCGGCTCGAGCTTCACGAACGCCCCGTAGGGCATGATGTTGACCACTTCCCCGTTGTGGCGGCTGTTGATCGGGTACTTGGCCTCGATGTTCTGCCACGGGCTCGGGGTCTTGTGCTTCAGCGACAGCGCGATCTTTTCCTTCTCGCGGTCGATGTGGAGGATGTACACCTCCAGCGTCTGGTCGATCTGCACCACGTCGCGCGGGTTGGTCACCCGGTGCCAGCCCATGTCCGTGATGTGCAGCAGCCCGTCGATGCCGCCGAGGTCCACGAACGCGCCGAACTCGGCGATGTTCTTGACCACGCCGGTGCGGATCTGGCCGACTTCCAGTTCCCCGAGCAGCTTGTCCTTCTGGATCTTGCGGCGGTCCTCGATCAGCTTGCGGCGGCTCACGACGATGTTGCGCCGCTGCTCGTCGATCTTGAGGATCACGCACTCGATGGTGCGGTCGATGTACTCGTCGATGCTCTGGGGCCGGCGGATGTCCACCTGGCTGGCCGGGAGGAACACGTTGACACCGATGTTGACGAGCAGCCCGCCCTTGATCTTCTTGAGCACCTTCCCGGCGACCACGTCGCCTTCCTTGTGCTTGGCGAGGATCGCGTTCCACTCTTTCTGCCGCTTCGCTTTGCGGTACGAGAGCTGGATGGTGCCGTCTTCGCTCTCGACGGTTTCGAGCAGCACCTCGACCGTGTCGCCCGGCTTGGGCGGCTGCGTGTCGGCGCCGTCTTCCTTCCACTCGTCGATCTTGATGACGCCTTCGGACTTGTACCCGATGTCGATCACGACGTCGTCGCCGCGGATCTCGAGCACCTTGCCGCTGACGATCTTGTTGGCTTCGTAATCTTGGTCTTCGCGGCTGACCCACTCCGCGATTTCGGCGGTGAAGATGTCGTCGATGTTCGGGAGGTCGTGGTCGTCGGGAGAGTCGAACTGGCGAAGGAGGTTGCGGTTGACCATAATTTGAGGGAGGCGAACTTGCCCGATCCGATCCGGCGTAAGTGGAAAGGTGGGTACAGGGGTTAAAGGGTCCTCACCCCCCGGCGAACGGGACACCGTGCGCATCTGGCGGGAAGCGAAGTGTGGGAATTGTAGCGACCGTTCGGGATTCGCAACAGGGGGATTCAAAAAGGATGAAGAGCGAGGGGCTACCGGGCTCCCACCTGGTGCGGTTGTCGTTCCGAAGAACCTGCCCCCGGCCCCCTCCAGAGTATGGGGAAGAAAAGACAGCCCACCCCTTCAACGCCCAGAACCAATTTCTGCGTAGCCCCGAGGGAGGGCCGGGGTGGGTTCTTCGCCCGCTTTCCCCTTACTTCAGGAAAAGGGGCCGGGGGTAGGTTGCCTTAACGAAACCAAAACCACGAGCCGCCCAGCGGTCGGTTCGGGTATGATTCAGCTTCGCCTTTGCGTCCTTCACCCTTCAGCTTTCGCCCGGACTCAATGAACCCGATCCAGTTGTTGAAGTTCGCGCTCGGCGGGCTGTGGCGCCAGAAGGTGCGCACGGCGCTCACCCTCGTGGGCGTGACGGTGGGCACCTGCGCGCTGGCGTTCAGCGTCGCGCTGGGCCTCGGGCTGCGGGCGTTCGTCGAGACCGAGTTCAAGGGCCGCGACGACTTCTGGCGCGTCGTCGTGCGCGTGGACGAACCGCCCCCGGACGAGAGCGCCATCCCGCCCGAGAAGGTGGCCGTCACGGGCGCCATGTCCGACGAGCGTCGGGCGCGCATCCGCGAGGCCCTCGTGGACCGCTACCAGAGCCAGAAGCTGCCCAAGGCGCCGACCCTGCTCACGCGCGAGAAGCTGGACGCCATCGCGGCCATCCCGGGCGTGTCCGAGGTGCGCACGTTCCGCATGGGCGAGGGGCGGCTGTGGGCCGACGCCGCGGACCGGCCCGCGCCCGCGGTGGCGGTGAGCGGCCGGCTCGACGACCTCGCCCCGCGGCTCATCGCCGGGCGGCTCCCGGCCGCGCCCGACGCGGACGAGGTCGTGGTGTCCGAGTTCGCGCTGTACCAGCTCGGCGTCCACGACGACGCCGACCTCCGGGCCGCCCTCGGGCGCCCGGTGCGGCTCGACGTGGGCGGGGTGCGGAACAACACGTCGCTCGCCCTGGCCCGCGCGCTGCTGGGGCACCGCCCGCCCGAGGAACTCACCCGGAACCAACTCCTGGTGCTGGGGAAGCTCCGCTCGAACCTGCCCGACCGGCTCGACCGGCTGGACCTGAGCGCGGCGGAGCAGGCCGAAATGAAGAAGCTCCTGGCGCCCCCCGCCGAGCCCACCGACGAGCGCCCGCACGAGTCCGAGAAGACCGCGACCGGCACCTACCGCATCTGCGGCGTGGTGACGCGGCTCACCCGGGCCGAGCGCAAGAAGCTGACCCCTCTCGATGCGTGGGAACTGGGCCAGGGCGAGGTGTTCTTGCCGCCCGCGACTGGCGACGCGCTGTTCCAACAGCTCCCGTGGCACAAGGAGGGCGGGTTCATGTCGGCGGACGTGCGGGTCACCCCCGGCAGCGACCTGCCGGCGACCGTGCAACGGATCGAGGCACTGGGGTTCCGCACGCACAGCGGGGCCAAGTGGTTCGCCGCCGCCAAGCGCGAGGTGACCCTCATCGCCGCGGGGCTGAACCTGTTCGCGTTCATCGCGCTGTTCGTGGCCGCGGTGGGGATCACGAACACGCTCGTGACGAGCGTGGTGGAGCGCACGCGGGAGATCGGCACCCTGCGGGCCGTGGGCGCGACCCGGGGCCAGATCATGGGCCTGTTCCTGACCGAGGGCGCGCTGATCGGGGTGCTCGGCGCGCTCCTGGGGCTCGCGCTCGCGCGGGGGCTGGCGGCCTGGGCCGACGGGTGGGTTCAGGGGCTGATCGCGGGCCAGATGGAGGGGCAGAAGATGCTCACGACGACGATCTTCGTGTTCCCGGCGTGGCTGTGGGCCGGTTCGATCGGGTTCGCCGTCGGGGTCACGACGCTCGCGGCCCTGT
>DASWYH010000071.1:0-2332 GCA_036405095.1 Gemmata sp.
GAACACGTAATCGCCCCCCGGCGGCCGGGTCGCATCGATCAGCACGATGTCGAGGTCGCGGTGCAGCCGGCGGTGCTGGAACCCGTCGTCCAGGACGAGCAGTTCGGCCTCCAGCTCTTCCACGGCGGTCGCAGCGAGTGCGACCCGGTCGGCCCCTTGCAGGTGCGGCACGTCCGGGAGATTGTCTTCCAGTACGAGGGCTTCATCGTTCTGTCCCCCCGCGCTTCCGTACCCACGGCTGAGGATCGTGACCTGCACCTCGCGCTCGCGGAAGAACCGGGCGACCCATTCGACGCACGGCGTTTTTCCGGTGCCGCCGAGGGTCAGGTTCCCGACGCTCACCACCGGCACCGGGGCGCGGTGCGTCCGCTTCCACCCGCGATCGAAGAGCGCGTTCCGGGTGCGCGCGGCCAGCCCGTAGGGGCCGCTCGCGAGCCGCAACCCGAACCGGGCGGCGGCCGCCAGCGGGCCGCGCCGCTCGCCGCAAATCAGTGCGTACCACGACTCGGGATTAATCCGAAAAACTCCTGGACGTATCACGCGAGGGAGGAATGTAGCCGCGGCGAACCGTGCGTGTCAACGCGAAGCGCGCGGCCCCCTCGGGCGAACCGAGGGCGAAAGCCCGCAGCGGCTTCTCTAAGATGAAAGGAACCCGGAGGGCACGGCGATGGCGGTGCGGCACATGCGACTGACACTCGGGCTGTTTTTCCTTTGCGCCGGGACCGCGCTTCTGGCGGCCCGGTTCGTCGCCCCGGATCGCATGGCCAAAGCGTTTGATCCGCTCCGGATGACCCTCGGCGCGCTGCTTGCACTCGTTCTGGGCGGCGTGAACCTCGCGAAGTGGTATGCGGGGCGCATGGCCTACGAGGAACTCACTACCCCGGTCCGCCGGCCGCTCCGGCCGGAGATCGTGACGCGACCGGGGGAGGTGGAAACGAACCCCGAGTTCGATTTCAAGCAACCGGGGCCGGAACCGATTCAGAAGCCGATGGACTCCAGACCCCACCGGAGCGGCGCCGCTGATTGAGGGCCGCAGGGTGATGAGTTCCAAGAGCGGGGTATACTGATAACATGGCTACGGCAACGCAAGCTCCCGAATTACCTGCGGAACTCGACACCAAGCGCGCGGCACTGCTTTCCATTTTGGGCGGGTTCCGGGGCGTGGCGGTCGCGTTCAGCGGGGGCATCGACAGCACGGTGGTTGCGAAGGCCGCGTTCCTGGCGCTCGGGGAACAGGCCGTGGCGGTCACCGCCGACAGCGCGAGTGTGGCCCGCTCCGAACTGCACGACGCGCGCGAACTCGCGAAGTTGATCGGCATCCGGCACGTCATCGTGCGCACCGACGAGTTCAGTAACCCCGATTACACCAAGAACGACGGCACCCGCTGCTACCACTGCAAAAGCGAACTGTATGGGACGGTCGAATCGATCCTGCCCGAACTCGAAGTGCCCGTGGTGGTGAGCGGGGCGAACCTCGACGACCTCGGGGACTACCGGCCCGGTCTGGTGGCCGCGGCCGAACACGCCGTGCGGCACCCGCTGCAAGAGGCCGGGTTCACGAAGGCCGACGTGCGCGCGCTCGCGCTCTACTGGGAGCTGCCCACCTGGGACAAGCCCGCCGCGCCTTGCCTGTCGAGCCGGATGGCGCCCGGGGTTGCCGTCACACCCGAACGTACCAAGCGCGTCGAGGACGCTGAGGCGCTCCTGCGCTCACTGGGCCTTCGCGAGTGCCGAGTCCGCTACCACGAAGGCGACCTCGCCCGCATCGAGGTGCCCGCGAGTGAGCTGGCGACGCTCGCGAACGAGCCGGTGCGCTCGGAACTCACACGCACACTGCACGGACTCGGCTTCAAGTTCGTGACGCTCGACCTCGACGGGTTCCGCTCCGGGAGCCTGAACGAACTCGTGCCACTGGAGTTCCGGCGCCGGTTCAAAACCAAAGCCGAAGAATAACGGCCACAAAAACGCACAAAGGACACAAAAGGGAACCACGAGAAGAGAGCCACAGAAAATGCGGATCAAATCCGCAAGAAGAGACTTCGAAGAATTTAACACGATGAGACCGGATCGGAAATCTCGACTTGGGCGCTGCGGACTGGGTTAGGAGTCACGGAGTTGGGCGCGGCTCCGTGGTCCGCACGCCGCTTGCGGCGCACCGGACCGACCCGAGCACACCGACCGCGTAACTCTTATGGGTTTCTTGTTGCCTCATTCGAAATGCGGCTCGCGTCGGCTCTGATCCGTGCCTTCTGTGGCTCTCTTCTCGTGGTTCCCTTTTGTGTCCTTTGTGCGTTTTTGTGGCCACGCTTCCGTGCTGGCGCGATTTTACGAG
>DASWYH010000072.1:0-2001 GCA_036405095.1 Gemmata sp.
GGCCCCACCTCGACCGGGTGCGGGTGGGCCGCGGGGCTCACCGCGGCCGACTGCCTGTCCGTCCGGGTGCTCTCGGCCGCGGGCCGGTGCGCCTGCGACGACACTGACACGGACGCGGCGGTGCCGCTCACGAGTACGGACGGGCTCACGTGGACCTCGCCCAGCGCCGACCCGGACCCGGACCCGGACCCCGATCCCGGCACCGGGAACGTGACCACCTGCACCGAGTGCCCGGACGGCGCGGCGCGCACCTGGACGGTGCTCACGGGCGCCGGCTCCGGGGACTGGTCGGGCGCGCCGACCACTTGGGCGCCGGTCTACACCTCCGGCTGTCAGTGGGATTGGATGAGCGGGGACGGGCTCTGGGCGGCGCGGCTGACGGTCACCGCGACCTACGCGCAGCTCCTCTTGTACTCGGTGACCGACGGTTCGGTGCTGGCGATCTACCGCACCTCTTCGGCCCCGTCATCGTGCTGCGGCATCCTCACGATGACCCTGTTCGGTTCTCTCGGCTCGACGCCCCCGACGCTGACCTCGGTCGGCGGGACGTGCGAAGCGAGCGTGGGGGAGGAGCAGCCCTGATGGCCGACACGCTCACCATCTGCGGCGTCTCGTACAGCGTGTCCTTCTCGAAGGGTACCTGTGACGGCCCGTGTCTCACGCTCACCTCCCCGACCGCGAGCGGCGCGAGCTACACCGCCGTGCGCGAATCATGCGGCCCGAACTACGCGGTCTTCGCCATCGGGAACCCGGCCGTCTGCACGGGCGATCCGGCGTGCGGCGGGCCGGCGGCGAACCTGCTGCGGCTCAAGGTGCAGTGGGTATCGTGCCTGTGGGACGGGCCGGGGTGGTACTGCGTGCGGGACTGCGGGGGCGCCGGGGCGTGCACGGCGACCGAGTTGTTGGAGGGCGACCAGTACGACGCGAGCATCGAGATATGCAGCGGGCCGTATGCAGACGAGGCCACGGCCGGCGCGGCGTGCCCGGGGCCATTTAACGGCCCGTGCTATCTGCCCACGCCGCCTCGTTGGATGAAGCTCACGATCACGACCTCCGCGTGCTTCACGGGGACGTGGTATCTCCCGCGCGTCCCTCAAGCGGAAGGCTCTCCGACGTGCGTGTACCAGATCGCCGGTAACACCACCGACTCGTTACTGACTTTAGTTGCCAACGGCGGCTCGATGCAGTTCCGGACGTATGAACCGGGGGGCAGCCCGCTCTTCGGGAACCGATTCTGGAACGGAGCTTGGGACGGTGTCGCCAGCACTTTCGACGTGACTGGCGCGGGGGTCGTCGCCTTTTCGTGCGGGGATGCAGTCCAAGCGGCTCAGCCCGTCATCACTATCACGCCGGTGCCATAATGCCGCTCTCCGACATCCGCGCCCGCACCGCCGCGCGCAAATCTGCCGGCGTGTCCCAGACCTACCCGCACCACGCCCGCCGGGCCGCGGCCCGGTCCGCCGTCGCGCTGCCCGTGCTGGCCCGCGCCCCGTGCGCCCACGAGGGCATCGTGCTGGAGCACTGCCACACCTGCGCCGGCGAGTCCCGGAGCGTGCGCGAGTGCGACCGGCACGAGCGGGCCACGCGGGTGTACGTGAGCGACAAGGTGCGGAGCTGTGACCGGTGCCCGCAGTACGCGGCCCCCGAGCGCGCGGGCGATCCGCGCACGGGCGTTGTGATCGGCAGCTACAAGTGGCCCGAGCTGGTGGAGCTCCAAATCCGGCTGATCCGCGCGACGTGCGGTCCGGTGCCGATCCTCGTCAGCAACGACCGCCCGGAGGAGCACCCCGCCCTGTCCGCCCTCGGCGCCGCTCACCCGGACGTGACGCTCATCACCAGCCCGGAGCGGCTCGGGCACACGGGCGGGGACGTGGCCGCGTTCCGGCGCGGGGTGGAGTGGGGGGGCGAGAAAAACCTAACCGTTGTCGCGAAGCTGTCCCAGCGGATGCTGTTCACCGCGCCGTACTGGCTCCAAGACGGCGCGCGGGAGCTGCTCGCGAG
>DASWYH010000073.1:0-6817 GCA_036405095.1 Gemmata sp.
TGGCTGATGATCCCCGCGAACGTCGGGTTCCCGTTCAGGTTGATCGCAAAGCTGGACAGGGTGCGGGCGATCGGCTCCCGGCTCTCGTAGCTCACCGCGCTCACCCGACCGGTCTTGCTGAAGTCCTCCAACACCATGCTCTTGAGCAGGTCGTTGATGTCCGATTCCGGGAACGTCAGATCGACCCGTGCGTCCCCTTCCACCTCGCCCGAGCGGGAAAAGTACCCGACCCCGCTGTTGAACAGCACCACACGGGTGATCGGGAGCGTTACCGCCGGCTTCAGATCCTGCTTCGCGTTCTCGTTCGCGCTCAGGAGCTTGTCCGCGCCCACGCCCGCGCCGAGTCCCAGAGCGCCCGCCACCGGAGCCACCAACAGCCACTTCCTCATCGAAGCTCTCCAGAAAGCTGCCCACGCGGGGCCGGAATGGGGTAATGTCGAAGCCCGGCGCGATGATACCAACGCGGAGGCGCGGGCGCCTGCGCGGACTTCGCGCGCCGTTACACACCGCCCGGGGCCGCTCGGAGAGACAGTTGTGAACAAGTACGGGAGCCTGTTCGTGTTTGTGGTTGCGGGGCTGTCGATCGGACCCGCACCCGCGCAATCACCCGAAGAAAAGCCGCTCCCCCCGAAGACCGCCGGCGAGCGCCTCGACGGGCCGCCGGTCGTCAGCGCGAAGGGGTGGTGCGTCGCGGACGGTAAAACGGGAGCGGTGTTGCGGGGAGCAAAGGAGCGCGACGCGCTCCCGATGGCCAGCACCACCAAGATCATGACCGCGTATCTCGTCCTCAAACTTGTGGCCCAAGACCCGAAGGTGCTCGACGAGGTGCTCACGTTCTCCGAAGCCGCCGACAAGACACCCGGCAGCACATCCGCCCTCAAGGCCGGCGACCGGGTGACCGTGCGCGACCTCCTTTACGGGTTGCTGCTCCCATCGGGGAACGACGCCGCGCACGCGTTCGCGGAGCACTTCGGCTCGCGGTTCAAGGGTGAGAGCAAAGAGCCGGGCGCCGTCGCGACCTTCGTCGCCGAGATGAACCGCACCGCAAAGGGGCTCAAAATGGAAGAGACCAAGTACCTCGATCCGCACGGCCTGGGGCTGAACGTGGCCAGCCCGCGCGACCTCGCCACCCTGGCGTTCACCGCGATGAAAGACGAAACGTTCGCGCGGTGCGTTCAGACCCGGCGGCACAAATGCACGGTGACCGACAAGGACGGGAAAAAGCGCGAGGTGACGTGGACCAACACGAACCGGCTGCTCGAAATGGAGGGCTACGAGGGCATCAAAACGGGCACCACCACCGCCGCCGGGTCGTGCCTCGTGTCGTGCGGCACACACAACGGTGACCGCGTGTTCGTTGTGGTACTGGGCTGCACGTCGAACGACAGTCGCTACACGGATACGCGGAACCTGTACCGCTGGGCCTGGACCGAACGCGCGGCGAAGAAGGACAAGAAGTGACCACCTGGGTACGAATCGCGTTCGCGCACTTTTTATACGCGATTCGGTTGTTGATGTCTGTTTTGAATTGGATTTTGTGGCACAGACATTCCTGTCAGTACGGCACCTGAAGGGCGCACTGACAGGAATGTCTGTGCCACAAGAAGCAGGTGTAATCAGACGGGTTGCGTGTAATGGCACCGGGCGCGGGTCGCGCCCGGTCGTTCTGGGGCGCGCCCGCACCTCTTCGGGCTCACTTCTTCGGGCTCATTTCTTTCAGGCTGGTCGTGGCCTCGCCCGAGATCGGGCCGGCCATCTTGATGTCCACCTTGATGTCGTCCATTTTCTGGGTGCCTTCCAGTCGGATCTTGCCGTCGAACTTCTCCTTCACGCTCACGCCCGTCTTGATCGACTTGTGGGTGGTGATCTTCAGCTCCATTTCCACGTCCACGGTCGGCTCGCCCTCGTCCTTCATTTTGGCGGTGATCTTGCCGGACGATTCGATCACGGCGCACTCCTCGCCGTCCACCTTTTCGAGCTTCACGAACTTCTGATCGAGCTTGCCCTTCACATCGCTGAACGAGTTGCCCAGCATCTTCGTGAGGGCCGTGGCGTCCACCTTCCACGTGTGCCCGACCTTGACCTTCTCCTTCGGGTACAGGTCGTCGTCGTTCTCGATCCCGTTGCGGCTGTCGAGTTCCTTCTTCTGCTTGTCGGTGGGCTTGGTGTCCACCAGCGAGTGCTTCCACCCCTTGCCCTCGCGCTCGCTGATGACCGTTTCTTTTTCGAGCGCGGTCGGCTCGGTGTGGTTCATCTCCATGCCGCCGAAGTTGGCGGCCACGTCGGCCCGCTCCTTAACGATTTTGGTTTGGCACTTGGTGACGTTGCGGCCGTCCACCGCGAGCACCTTGGCCTCTTCCTCGCTGGTCACGAGGAGGTTGATCTTCAGGTTCACGGTCTGCCCGGCCACCTTCATGGTGGTGTCGGCGTCCTTGATCTTGAGCGTGCTCTTGTTAACGAACACCTGACCCTTGGCGGGGGCCGGCCCGCGCAGGTCGAACGTGTCGTCGGCCGCGCGGCCCAGGTTGACCGTCACGAACAGAAGCGCGGCGCCGAGCGCCCATTTCGTCTTCAGCATGGTGCCTCTTCCTTCAGGAAATAGAGAGGTGCGGGTTCGGGCTCACTCATCTTCCGGGTTCGCCCGCCGAAGGGCAACATTTCGGAGCGAAAAGCGCCGCCGCGCGGCTCAGTGCGGGTGCGGATGGGGATGCGGGTGCTCGTGGCCCGGTTCCGCGGCGCCGGCGAGCGCCAGCGTGCCCGTGTGAACGCCCTTCAACCCGCGGATCGCGGCGGCGAGGCTCTGCAGCGCGGCCCCCGGGCCGCGGAGCACGATCACCTCCATGCAGCGGTCGTGATCGAGGTGAACGTGCATCGACGCGATCACCCGGTTCGCGTGGTCGTGCTGCACGTTGAGCAACTTCTCAACGAGGTGCGGGCGGTGGTGGTCGTAGACGATCGTGAGCGTGGCCGTCACCGGCGTGTCGTCCGTGTCGAACGCGTCCTGTGTCAGCGTCTGACGCAGGAGCTGGCGAATCGCCTCGCTCCGGGTCGCGAACGCGCCGTCGCGGACGTACCGATCGAACGAGTCGAGTAAATCGGCCTCGAGTGAAACCGAGAAGCGCGTGAGTTCAGACACGGGGCGGCTCCGATGTGGCCGGGCTGCGGCTCATTTTACCCAATTTTCACGGGCCGGTTTCGTCTCGCGCAATATTACGAATCATGAATCCGTCACACCGGGGCCGCACCGATGCGCGCTGTTCGTTTGTTCCGCTCTGCCTTCACGCTGATCGAGCTGCTGGTGGTGATCGCCATCATCGCCGTGCTGATCGGGTTGCTGCTGCCCGCCGTGCAAAAGGTGCGGGCGGCGGCGGCGCGGATGAAGTGCCAGAACAACTTGAAACAGATCGGGCTGGCGCTGCACAACCACGAGGGCGCGGTGGGGGCGTTCCCGAACGCGTACTGGCGCAAAACGTGGGCGGTCGATCCCACGAACCCGAAGGGGCACTTCCGCTGGTCGGCGCTCGCGCAGCTCACCCCGTACCTCGAACAGACGAACGTGTACAACGCTCTCGATCTCACGGTGCCGCTGTACGGCGGCGGGGCGGTTCAACCGCAGGTGATCCCGTTCCCGCAGAACCGGGCGCCGCTCGCGGCCGCCGTGCCGACGTTCCTGTGCCCGTCGGACGAGTTCCGGGTGGTGGTCGAGGGACAGGGGCCGAGCAACTACGTCGCGTGCGTGGGCAGCAACGCGAGCGGCGACGCGCTCACCGGCGACGGCATTTTTTACGGGGTCGATCGCGACGTGGTGCTGAACCCCGGCGTGCGGATCGCGAACGTGACCGACGGGCTGAGTAATACGGTCGCGTTTTCGGAATCGCTCCTCGGCGCCGGCGGCACCGCGCCGGCAGGTGCGACCGACATCAGCCGCTTCTACAAGGACGTGAACGCGCTGTCGCAGGCGAACTGTGACGCGAGCACCGCCCTCGTGACCGACCGCGGGGCGCTGTGGGCGGACGGGGCGTACAACTGCGGGCTGTACAACAACGTTCGCCTGCCGAATAGTCCGCTGATGGACTGCGTGCAGCACAGCAACCCGGCGTGGAAGGCGGCGCGGTCGCGGCACACCGGCGGGGTGAACGTGGTCCTCGCCGATGGCAGCGTGAGGTTCGTTTCGGACAGCGTCTCGCCGGCGGCGTGGGCCGCGGTCGGCACCCGCGCGGCCGGCGACATCCCCACCGATTTTTAACCCCAAACGGAGATGCCATGCGTTGGCTCATTGCGCTCGCGGCCGTCGTTGCGTTCACGGTCGCGGCCCGTGCCCACTTCGTGTTCGTGTACGTGGACGGGACCGAGGCCCGGCTCGTGTTCGGTCACAAGGCCGAACCGGACCCGTCCGCGCTCGCGACCCGGGCCGAAAAGACCGCGCTCACCGCACGCAGCGCGGCCGGCAAGGAAACCAAGCTCAAGACCGAGAAGGGCGACGGGAACTTTTACCGGGCCAAACTGGGCGAGAAGCCGGCGGTGGTGTACGGCGTGACGGAGGGCGGCGTCACCCAGCGCGGGGACGACCCGCCGTTGCTCTCGTTTTACTACCCCAAGGTGCTCGTGGGCGACCCGTTTGCGAAAGGGTCAACGGTCGGCGCCGCGCTCGAACTGGTTCCGGTGCGCGACGGCGACAAGGTGCGGTTCCGGGTGCTCGCGGCGGGCAAGCCGGTTGCGGGCGCCGAGGTGACCGTGGGTCTGCCCGGCGGCGGGGAGGAAAAAGCGCAGGTGGTGAAGACCGACAAGGACGGGCGCACCGAGGGGTTCGGCGCTCGTGGGCGGTACTGCGTTGCGACCCGGCAGGCAGAAGCGAAGCCCGGCGAGTTCGGGGGCAAGAAGTACACCGCGGTGCGGCACACCGCGACCCTTGTGTTCGATCTGCCGAAGTGAAGTGAGGCGGGTGTTGTGGGCTACCACCGACCGGGGCCGCGGGCGTTCGTAAATGTGCCGCTGGCGGTCGCTTGCGGGGCCGTGGTGCTGGTCATCGCGGTACTGTTCGGGCGGTGAGATGCTTCGGGGCGCCGGGGGCCGTCGGAGCGGTTGCGGGGCGTCATTTCCGCACCCGCAACACGCGAACTCTCACGCCGCGACGCGCCCGGACGGGAGCGGCCCGCGGTCCAGGTTCCGCCGCTCGCGGACCACGTAGGGGCGCTTCCCCTGGCTCTCGTAGTAGACGCGCGTCAGCACCTCGCCCATCAGCCCGAGCGACACGAACTGCACCCCGATCAGCCCCGCGACCGCGCCCAACAGGAAGAGCGGGTTCGCGGTCATCCCGGGGCCGGTGGTGTACTTCATCACCACGCTCGCCGCGCCGCTCGCGAGCCCCGCGAACACGCACAGCAGCCCCACGCTCCCGAACAGGTGCATCGGGCGCGTTTGGAAGCTGCCCTGGAACTTCACCGTCATCAGGTCGAGCATCACGCGGACCGAGCGCGTCAGATTGTACTTCGACTGACCCGCCGTCCGCGGGTGGTGCCGGACGGGCAATTGGGTGACCCGCGCGCCCTGCTGCATGATGAGGGCGGTGATGAACCGGTGCATCTCCCCGTAGAGTACCAGCCCGTCGAAGACCTCCCGGCGCACCGCGCGGAGCGTGCAGCCGAAGTCCTTGAACGGCACGCCCAGCACCTTGCGGATGAGCCAGTTGGCGGCGAAGCTCGGCACCTTGCGCAGGAGCAGCTTGTCCTGGCGCTTCTCGCGCTGGCCGAGGACGGCGTCGTAGCCCTCGTTCAGCTTCGCGAGCATCAGGGGGATGTCGGCGGGGTCGTTCTGGAGGTCGCCGTCCATCGTGACGATGACGTCCCCGGCGGCGGCGTCGAGCCCCGCCTGGGTCGCCGCGCTCTGGCCGAAGTTGCGGCGCAACCGGACCACCTTCACGCGCGCGTCGGTGCGCGCCACGGATTCGAGTTCGGTGAACGTGCCGTCGGTGCTGCCGTCGTCCACGAAGACGAGTTCCCACGGGCCGCACCGCGCGCCGTCGAGCGCGTCGCGCACGCGGTCGAACATCGGGCGCACGTTATCCCGCTCGTCTTTGACCGGCACGACAACGGACAGGAGCGCCATGACGGTTCCTCAGAAGATGGTGAGGGTCGTTGCGAGCGGTTCGGAGCCGTACTGCACGAACGCGGTGTCGAGCAGCTCGATCGGTTCCCCGTCGATGAAGTCGGCGTGGAACAGGTAGGTTCCCGCGGGGACCGGGGGCACGCCGCACACGAGTTCGATCGATTCGCCCGGGGCCACGGTGCGCACGAGGTGCCCGGCGTAGGCCCGGTGGAGGTCCGCGCCGCTCGAATCGGTGAGCGTGTGGCGGAGCCGGATGCCCCCGCGCCCGGTGGTGAAGTGCCACGGCTCGATCGAGGTGTTCCGCGCGCGAACGGTGACCCGGAACCCGCGCCCGGCGGGGAACCGGGCCTCGCCGACCAGGGCGATTTGTGCCCGGTACGGTCCCGGGCAGTAGTCGTTGTTCACCCAGTGCCGGAACCGTTCGGGGGAGTGCGGTTCGCCGCGCGCCGCGAGCCACGCCTCGTAGTAGTCGAAGAACGAGTCCAGAACCGCGGTGCGCCCGACCGCGACGTGCCCGTAGCGGGGCCACAATTGGCGCCGCGCCCGCGGCAGGTCCGCGTCCGTTTGGAGGAGCACCGCGACCGTGGACGCCAGCCCGGTGCGGTCCGCGCCGCGCTGGCAGTGGAACACGATGGGGTATTCGGTGTGGTCGAGCACCTCGACCAGCCGCCGCATTTCGGCCGGCGCCGGGAACCGCTTGGCGGAGAACGTG
>DASWYH010000074.1:0-3351 GCA_036405095.1 Gemmata sp.
TTCCGCACGAGCCAGAGCCTGCGCCCGGGGCGCCCGGTTCCGACGCACCGGTACACGGAAGCGCGGAATTAATTGCACCGGCGCGGTGAGTGGGGTACAGTCCTGTTATTATGGAGTGACTGCGAAAATCCGCGCCCCCCGCCCGCGGAGGGACCGTGATGTCTTCCTCGACCGGTAACAGCGAACCCCTTCACGTGCTGACCCTTTCGAGTGGTGCCCCCGGGACCGTACCCGCCGGGGACGCGGCCCGGCGGGTCACCCGCTCGGGGCTCGACTCCGACGCCCCAACTCTTGTGGTTCCGCGGGGCACCGCGCTGCCCGAACTGAGCCCGCCCCTGGCCCCCGGCGATCTGGGCGCGTGCGGATCGCACCGCGTGCTGCGGCTGCTCGGCCGGGGGGGCATGGGGGCCGTGTTCGAGGCCCTCGACACGGACCTGAACCGCCGCGTGGCCCTCAAGCTGATGCTCCCGGGGCTGGCGGCCTCCGCGGGCGGGCGCGAGCGGTTCCTCCGGGAGGCCCGCGCCGCCGCCGCGGTGCACCACGAGAACGTGGTGCGCGTGTACGCGGTCGGCTCGGACGCCGGCGCCCCGTTCCTCACAATGGAGCTGCTCCGCGGCGACCACCTCGGGCACCGGATCGAGCACGGGGTGCCGCTGGCGGACGTGATCCGCATCGGGCGCGAGGTGGCCCTCGGGCTGTCCGCCGCGCACGCCCTGGGGGTGGTCCACCGCGACATCAAGCCCGCGAACATCTGGATCGAGGAGCCGCACGGGCGCGTGCGCCTGCTCGATTTCGGGCTCGCCCGGGTGAGCGACGAGGTGAACGCGCTCGGTCCCGCCCGGCCGACCGGTGCCCCCGACCTGACACACGACGGGGCGCTGATCGGCACGCCCATGTACATGTCCCCCGAACAGGTCCGGGGCGAGCCGGTCGACGCCCGGTCCGATCTGTTCAGCCTCGGCGCGGTTCTGTACCAGATGGTCACCGGGCGCGGTCCTTTTGCCGGCCCGACCGTTTTCGAGGTGACCGCCGCGATTTGTCGGGGCGCATTCGTCCCCGTTCCGGACCTCGTTCCGGGGGCGCATCCGGCCCTCGTCCGGCTCATCCACGGGCTGCTCGCGGTCGATCCCGCCCGGCGCCCGGCGTCGGCGGCCGTGGTGGCCGACGAGCTTCTTGCGATCGGCACCAGCCTGTTACTCTCGGCCGGGTCGGCGGGTGTCGCGGTCCCGCTGGCCCCGGTTCCTCCGCCCCCGTTTGAGTTCGACGGTTCGGCCCCTCCGGTGCCCCGGCGGCGGATCGAGAGCCCGGCCGTTCTGCTGCTCGGTACGGCGACCGCGATTGTGGCGGGGTTCCTGGGCCTCGGTACGTTTCACCGGTTGACCCGGCCGACCGCGGTGGGCCCGCCGCCGCCCGCCGCGGCTGTGCCGCTCGCGCCACCGAAACCGGCGGTCCGATTCGCCCCTCTGTTCAACGGGCGCGATCTCGCGGGGTGGCACCCGGCTCCGGGCCAAAGTGCCGATTCCTGGGGCGTGCGGGACGGGCTCATCGTTGTCACCCCGAAGCCCGGCGACGACCAGGTCCTGCTGACCGACACCGAGTACGCCGATTTTGAGTTGCGGTTCGAGTACCGGTGGCCGAAGCCGGGCGGGCACACCGTGGTGCTGCTGCGTGCGCCCAACCACCCGCAAGCCGTTGGCCTGGGGTTGGCGCTCAACCTCGGCGACGACGAGGGCTTCCCGGCGGTTCACGGGCGGGTGATCGGCGGGTTGTACCGGACCGGTCTATTTCAAGGGGTCACGTTTAACCCCCCGGCCGCGAACCGGCCGATCGGTCAGTGGAACGAGGTCACCGTAACCGCGAAGCGGCAAACCGTTTCGGTGGCGGTGAACCGAATCGCGATGCCGACCGCCGATCTGGGGGCGACGGTGGCCCCGGCCGGGCGGACCGAAGCGGCGCGCCCGGCCGGTTCGATCGGGCTCGTGTGCCACTGGGGCGCGATCGAGTTCCGCAACCTCGCTGTTCGGCCGGTTTCAGAATGACAGCCGGAGCCGGGGGCACGGAACACACGTTCTGCGCCCCCGGGTCCGGCTCGTGGGTGCCGCTAGGGAACGGGAATGGGCGCTGCCGGAGCCGCACTTTTGGTCGGCTGGGGCCGGGGAGCGGTGGTCAACTCGTGAATGAACCTGAGCTTTTCAATGACCGGTTCGGAGATGACGAACGGGTAGCTGTCGGGTAAACCCAACCCGCGGTTCAGGTTGTTGAGCACGTAGGTGAGCGGGTGCCAGTTGGCGATCATCGCGTCGAACGCGGACGGGGTCCGCGTGACCGCTTTCACGTCGGGTTTCATGCTCGGCTCGTCCGCGCGCCGGGGCCGCACCGAGATGCCGCACCCGACCGCCATTTCGAGCGTGTCGGTCATGTGCAGGTAATGGGCCCAGGTCTCGGCCCAGTCCTCCCACGGGTGCGCCGTCGCGTATGCCGAGATGGTGCCGGTTTGCCAGTCGGCGGGGGCACCGGTGCGGTAATACCGCTGGAGCGCCTCACCGTAATCCGCGCGCTCGTCGCCGAAGAGCTGCCGGAAGCGGTCGAGGTGGGGCCCGCCCTTGACCAGCACGTCCCAGTAATAGTGGCCGATCTCGTGCCGGAAGTGCCCCAGCACGGTGCGGTACGGTTCCCGCATCTGGGTGCGGCGCCGCTCGCGCTCGGCGTCGTCGGCCTCGGCCAGGTTCATCGTGATGAGACCGTCGGCGTGGCCCGTCAGGACGCGCGGCAGGGCCGGGTCGGCCGGGTCGGCGAGGAACTCGAACGCCAGCCCGTGTTCCGGATCTTCGGCTTTGCTCACGATCGGCAGGTTCAGTCCGATGAGCGTGTACAGGAGCCGGCGCTTCGCGAGTTCGAGCTTGAACCACGCTTCTTTGTGGCCCTCGGGCGCGAGGTTGGGGATGACGCGCGTGAGCCGGCACGAATGGCAGTACGGGTTCGGGTCGTCGGCGGGAACGGCCCAGTTGCAAACGTTGTGTTCGGTGGAGTTGCGGCAGAGCCGGTACGCCTTCCCCTTCGCACGGGGTAACGGCGACGTCCAGACACCTTCGGCGGTTCGGTCCAACGATCCGTTTACGCCGAGGTCCGGCAGGTAGGCCAGGGTGTGCCGGCAGACGACACAGGCGATACTTTCGAAGAAAATGAGATGGCCGCAGTGGTCGCAGTGGAAAACCTTCATGGCGATTCTCGGCGTGTGCGTGGCGCCACGGGGGGCGCGATGCTCGCCGCAGATGCGAATGGCGTGCCGCTCCGAACGGGGCCGCGGATTCGCGCGAAACACACACGAATTAGTACGAACTACCGTGAGCG
>DASWYH010000075.1:0-2471 GCA_036405095.1 Gemmata sp.
GCTGGCGAGCATCACAGGCCGGGAGAGCGGACACCTGCAAACGGTCTCGCCAGCCGGCCCGCGCCGACCGGCGCCGGGCGTCAGGTTGCGCCCACGGGGGCGTGGGTCGCGAGTAGGGTCACCAGTTGCCCGCGACACGACCCGCAGCCGGTTCCGGCCCGGGTCGCGTTGCAGAGCGCGGGGAGAGAGTCACAGCCGCCGCGGATCGCTTCAACGAGCGCGGCTTCGGTCACGTGGTTGCAGTTGCAGACCTCGCGCTCGGTGGCGGCGCTCGGTCCGTGGCCGGTGGCGAGCACATCGAGGCGGTTCGGCGGGAGCGGGTCGCTGCGGTCGAACATCTGCACGAGCGCGGGCGCCGCGTCGGCGCACCCGACGAGCACGGCCCCGGCCAGCTTCCCGTCCCGCACGATCAGCTTGCGGTACACCCCGCGCCGCTCCTCGAACACTTGTAGCACCTCGTCGGTCGGGAACTCGGCGTCGGTCACCCCGAAGCTCGCGACTTCCACGCCCGCGACCTTGAGCCGGGCGTACACCTTGGACCCCGTGTAGCGGGCGCGCGGGTTGGCGCCGGTGAGCACATCGGCCAGAACCGCGCACTGCTCCCAAATGGGCTGCACGAGCCCGTACACCCGGCCGTCGTGCTCGGCACACTCGCCCACCGCGTACACCCCGGGAACCGGGGTCGCGAGGAGGTCGTTCACCGGGACCGCCCGGTTCACCGGCACCCCGGACGCCCGCGCCACCTCCGTGCGCGGCACGATCCCGCACGCGAACACCACCAGATCGGCCGGGACCACTTCGCCGGTCCGGAGCCGCACGGCCTCGACGTGCCCGTTCCCGATGATCTCGTCCGCCGTGGTCCCGGTGCGAACGAAGATGCCCATCTTCTCGATCGCGCGGCGGAGCAGCTCGCCCCCGTGCCGGTCCAACTGGGCGTTCATCAGCACCGGGTTCAAGTGTAGAACGGTCACGTGCAGCCCGAGGTCACAAAGCGCCTTGGCGGCTTCGAGGCCGAGCAGCCCGCCGCCCACCACCACGGCGCTGCTGCCGGGCCGCGCGCGGTCCCGGATCGCAACGCAATCCTCAATGGTGCGGAACACGTGGACGCCGTCGCGGGGCGCCCCGTCGGCCGCCTTCAGCCCCGCCACGGGCGGGACCAGCGGCGAGCTTCCGGTCGCGAGGACGCACACGTCGTACGGGTGCGCCTCGCCCGCGCTGGTGGTGAGCCGCCGGGCCACCGGGTCGACGGTCGCGATGCGCACCCCGGCGTGGAACGCGATCCCGCGGGCCGCGTACCACTCGCGGGACTTGAGCGCGATCTCGTCGGGCGCGTCACCGCCGAGCACCCGCCCCAGCAGGATGCGGTTGTACGCCCCGTGCGGCTCCTCGCCGAACACCGCGATCTCGAACGCGCCGGTGGCCCCCCGGCGCACCAGCTCGTCAAGCAGCCGACTGGCGGCCATGCCGTTCCCGATGATCGCGAGCCGCTTTTTCATGCCCGTACCCCCGCAATGCGAACGGCCGTGAGCTTGAATTCCGGCATCCGGCTCGTCGGGTCGAGGGCGCCGCCGGTGAGCAGGTTCGCGGCCTGCCGGCCGCCCCAGTGGAACGGCGCGAACAGCGTGTCCGGCCGGATGTCGGGCGTCACCGCGGCCACGAACTCGACCTTCGCGCGGCGGCTCTCGATCGTGACCCGGCTCCCGGCCGCCACGCGGTGCCGCCGGGCGAGCCGGGGGTGGAGTTCGAGCTGCGGCACCGGCTGGGCGCTCGCGAGCTTCGCGACCCCGCGCGTCTGGGCGCCGGAGTTGTAGTGCTCCTTGTAGCGCCCCGTGGTGAAGAACAGCGGGAACTCGGCGTCGGGCTCCTCCCCGGCGGCCCGGTGCTCGACCGGGAAGAACTGCGCGCGCCCGTCGGCGTGGCCGAAGCGCTCCGCGAACAGCCGCGGGGTGCCCGGGTCGTCCTCAGAGCGGCACGGCCAGAACACCCCGCCCTGGCGCTCGATCTTCGCGTAGCTGATGCCCGAGTAGTCGGCCACGGCGCCGGCGGTCGCGCGCCGGAGCTCGTCGAACACGCCCTCGGCGGAGCCGAACCGGAACTTCTCCCCGCACCCGAGCCGCGCCGCGAGCGCGTGCAGCACCGCAAGGTCGGTGCGCGGCCCGGTGGGCGGGCGCGCCACCGCCCGGCGGCGGATCACCCGGCCCTCCAGGTTCGTCACCGTGCCGTCTTCCTCCGCCCACTGGTACACGGGCAAGAAGACGTGCGCGTGTTCGCTGGTCTCGTTGTGGAACGCATCGCACACCACCAGCAGTTCGAGCGCCTGCAACTTCGGCAGGATGCGGGCGAGGTTCGGGGCCGCGACCGCCACGTTCGACCCCATCACGAACAGGCTCCGCACCTCACCGCCGAGCGCGTCGAGCAGCTCGTAGGCGCTCCGGCCCTTGCGGGGGAGCGAACCGGGCGCGACGCCCCAC
>DASWYH010000076.1:0-4966 GCA_036405095.1 Gemmata sp.
CTCCCCGTCCTGTGTTTTGCGCGGCAACATCAAATCGAAGCCGAGCGCGCTCGACCAGTTCGCCGAGGTGAACCCGGTCATGCCGAGCGTGAGCGTGATGTCCCCGCACCGGAACACCCAGAAGCTCGGCAGCCCGCTCCCGAGCAGGTACACGTCCACGCTCTGAACGAAGGGCAGCAGCCGCTTGATGGTCATGAGCCGGCGCCGGCCCCACACGCGGATGAGGCGCGCCGCTTTACCGCGGAACACGTCACCGGTGGTGGTGAACACCGTTTCCCACGGCTCCGCGACGATGCGCGGCTGCTGCGCGGGGATCAGTTCAAACCGCAGACCCCGCTTCTTGCCTTTGCGGTCGCCGTTCATCCGCAGGTAGCGGAGCACGTTGTACAGGTCCATCGGCGACAACTGCACGTGGTCGAACGGGAGCGTCGCGGCCGATTGCACCTGTAAGAACCCGCGGAGCCACGAGTCCGGCACCTGGATCTTCTTTTCGAGCACCTCTTTGCGCACTTCGGGGGCGGGCTTCGCCCCGTCGTGCCCGAGGGCGAGCTTCGTCTCGCGGTAGCCGCGGATCTGCTGCACACTGGAATAAAGTGCGTCGCTGAAGTCGATGTTCGTTGTGCCGTGCGCGGCCGGCCCGGGGGCGTCGAACGCTTCGGGCTTGAACGCGAGGCACGCGTACGTGCTCTCGTCCTTCCCGAACACCTCGAACGTGATCTGGTCGGGGTGGACGCTCACCACCGGATCGAGAATCGCGAGCGCGGTGGGATCGTTCCGCAGCATCCAGGCAAAGTACGCTTGTTGGGCGTGCCACACGCCGAGGGGCGCCGCGTCGCGCTTGAGCCGCAGGTACGCGATGTACTGTGTGCGGTCCTTCGGTGCGTACCGGTAGTCGCTCCCGATGACGCCGTACAGCGCTGAGAGCGCTTCGCGGAACCGCAGCGGGCTCTTGAGCGTGCCCTCGAACCGCACCGCGGGCCGTTCGAGGTTGCCGAACATCTCGACCTGCGCGCTGTTCCCGCTCGTGACCACGCGGCTCGCGCCAGCATAAGAGAGCTGCGCGCCGCTCGAAGGCGGGGGCGGTGGGGTGTCGCTGAGGGTGTCTTCGACCGTCGGTTCGGTTGCCATCTTGCCTGCCCTCTCAAACATGAACCCGGTCAGCGTGCCGCAGCGTGACGAGCCGCGACCGCGCGGGAGCCGTTAACGTTTTCCGCTCCGTGTGGTCGCGGCTCGTCACGAAACTCAACCCCTCGGCGGGCGCGGGTATCGAGCACCTGCGCCGCGCGTTATTCCTCAGCGCCTTCGGCCGCGCCCTTCGCTTCGGGCTTGCCCGGTTTCGCCTTTTTCGGTGCCTTGGGCAGCGTGGCGAGCGTGTTGACCGCGCCGCGGGCTCGTGCCCGCTTCGAGCGCCGTAACGCGCGCCACGCGGCTTTCCGTAACTCCTTCTCGTCGTCCTTCGCGGTGCCGATTTCCGCGAGCACCTTCTCGGCGGGTTCGGTCGCCATCACGCCCAGCCCTTCGACCGCGCCGAACCGCGCGGCCTCCGGTGCCTTGCGGTCCTTTGCGACCGCAGCGAGCGTGCCCACGTCCTTCTCGGCGACGAACAGCGGCAGCGCCACGGGCTGAAGGTGCGCGCTGGCCGCGGCGCCGACCACGTTCGCACCCGTGACCGCCTTCGCGATCACCAGCCTGTTGAAGCCGGGGCGGTCCGAGAGCATCCGCTCGGCGAGCTTCGCGGCGCGCCTGGCATCGAACCGCGCCAGCATCTCGGCGGCGAGAATGCGCACGTCCGCATCGGGGCCGACCGCGAGCGCTTCGAGCGTGTCGAGAACCGCGGGCGTGACCGTCCCGAGCGCGAAACAGCGGACCGCTTCGAGCCGGATGCCCCGCGCGAGGGGGTCATCGGGCCGCGACTTCGCGACATCGGCGATCACCTCCGTGGGCACGCCGACCCGGCCCGCCGTGAACAGCAGGCTCTCGACCACTTCGCCGGCCTTGGGGAGCGCGGCCCCCGGCGACTTGCGCCCGGCCCCGCCGTAATCGTCGTCGTCATCGTCGTAGTAGTCGTCGTCCTCGTCGTCGGTTGGCATCGCGGCGCCACTCTGGGCGCGGCGCTCCTGCCACGTCCGCCACCACTTTGTGAGGCAGGCCCCGATCGCGTCCTTGACGCGCGCGTCCGGGTTCGGAACCCGCCCGAGCAACCGCGTCGCGAGCCGCACCGTGCCCTCGTCCGCGTGCGTGAGCGAATCGACGGCCTCTTTCACGGGCAGGTCGGGCCGCGTCAGCAGAGCCGATTCCAACTGCTCCTGAACCTGCGGGCCGCAGTTCGGGAACACGGCCATGATGCGGAGGGCGTCGCCCTTCTTGACCACCGGTTCGAGCGCGCCCCCGTCCTCACCGGTGCCGTCGAGGTAGTTCCCGGCGTTCGGGTTCTGGATCAGGTTGTAGTTCGGTTCGAGCGAGTCCTTGCCCCACAGCCGCCGGGCGCTCTTGTAAGCCGCGGGCGTCACCTCGTGGTCCGAGACCGTGCGGAGCGTCTTCAGCAAGAGGTCGCGGGTCGCGGGGTCGTCGTTGTAACCCAGTTGCTCGGCCGCGGTGGACTTCAAGCGGGAGAGCCACCAGCCGTAGCCCTTCGCGTTCACCTTGGCGCGAACGATGTCCCAGCCGCTCGGCGTGTCGAAGTACCGCAGCCCGACGAGGGCGCGCTGCGCGAGGTCGTTTTGCCCCTTCGCGTGTTTTTCGAGCAGCCGGAACACGGAATCCGCCTGCGGGGACTTCTTCAGGTGCCCGATGGCCTCGGTCGCGGCCTGCTGGAGCGGGTTCCCGTCTTCGGTGGCGAGCGCAAGGAGCTTGTCCACCGAGCGCGGGTCGCCGAGCTCGCCGAGCGCCGCAACCGCCCGGTTGCGGTGGCCGTGGTCTTCGAGGTACTCGATCCCGGAGAGCAGAACCTGCATCCCCTCGCCGCGCCCGCCGCGGGCCAGCCCTTCCGCCGCGAGGAACTGCGTCACCGGGTTCTTGTGCTTCAGCGCCTTCAGCAGCGGTTCTGGTGCCGAACCGCGCTTGCGGAACCGCCACCCGTAAGCCTCAACCGCGGCGTCGCGCAGCTCCGCGTTCGGGCTGGCGCACAGGGTGGGGAAGATCGCGTCCACGTCCTTGCCGAGCGACCACCGGACCGGCTCCAGAAGCGTGTTGACGATGGTGTCCGTGTCGCCATCGGCGAGCGTCCAGTCGAGGAGCCGGGCCAGGACCGCGTCGTGCCGCGGGTGCTGGTCCTTCATCCAGGCGCCGCGGTCCTGGGGGTTCACGTCGTCCGAATCGCCGATCCACTGGTCGTACCCGCTGACGGTCAGAATCGCGGAGCGGATCGTATCGCGGTGCTCCTTCCGCCTGTCGAGCATGAGGAAGAGCCGGTCCGCGGTCGCCGGGACGCGGAACCCGGCGGCGGCGCGGATCAGCGCCGCGGCTTCCGCGGTGCCGCCCGGGTCGTTCTCGATGCGGTCCAGGAACGCATCGGCCGCGCGCGTGTCGCCCAGAGCCGTGAGGGCGTTGGTGATCGCGTACTGGCGGCTCGCTTCACTGGCTTCGCGGAGGAAGCGGGCGAGCGCCTCGTAGGCCGCGGCGTCCTTCTTCCCGGCCAGCTCGAACGCGGCCTTCTCGCGCACCTTGCGGTAGCGCGATTCGAGCGCCCCGCGCAGGAACTTTTTCGCGTCTTCGGATTCTTCGTACTGCGCGGAGAGCCACTCCACCGCTTGCAGCCGCATCGGCTCGTGGACCGAGTCGAGCGCCTTTTTCGCGGTCGGGATCTTGCCCTGCCGGTCGCGGAGCAGCTTCGCGGCCTCAATGGCGAGGTCGTCGGAGCGGGCCAGCATCACGCGCTCGAGAACGGCTTCGCCCTTCTTCGCGCTCGCGCCGTCGGTGAGCAGTTCGAGCCCCTTCACGCCGAGATCGGTGTACCCGGCTTCGAGGGCTTCCGCGCCGAGCTGCGCCTTCTCCATCCCGAGTGCTTGCAGGTGCTCGAACGCCTGGGTGCGGACCGGCTGGTTCGGGTCGCCCATCGCCTGGGCCAGTACGGGCTGCGCCGCCCGACTGTACGCGGGGTCCTTGGAAGCGATGGCGAAGATGCGCGCCAGAGCCGTTTGCCGGATCTTGCCGATGGGCTGCCCGCCGCCGCTCGCCCCCTGCTCGCGAACCAAGCCCACGTACCCGCCGAACGCGAGTTCGCGCAACTGCTCGGGGGTGAGCTTCGACGCCACCGGGACGCCGGCCTTCACGCTCGCCTCGCGCGCGGCCTTGATCTCGGCCGCGAACCGGGCGCTGTGGACGGCCCAGGCCGCGTTCCACTCCGCTTGTTCCTTGTTGTCGAACAGCGCGAGCAGCAGGGCCGTTTTGGCCTTGAGCTGCGGGCCCGCGAACGCGAGCAGGTTCGCGAGGTCATCGACCACCTCGGGCGCGACCTTCCAGGGGGTGTCGTCGCCGCGGTCGTTCACCTCACCGGTGACGAAGGCGCGGAACGCGGCGGGATCGGCGAACAGTTCCAGTGCCCGCGCACCGGTGAGCCGGAACCGTGCCCCTTTGGCAGAAACGCACTCGATGCACTTCTCGGGCTGCCCGTCGGTGTCTTTGAGTTCGAGGAGCAGCGTGGCGAGCAGCGCGCGGTCGCGGAGCTTCTCGTCCGGGCTGTCGAGGTACACCGTCCCCTGGACCCCGGCCGCAGCGCCCAGCGCGATGGTCGCGGTGAACTGCTCCGCCGGGGTAACGACGTTGCTCCCCTCGGCGGACCGGATCAGCGGAACGACGGTCGCGTCCCCCAGGTAGGCGAGGCCAAGCGCGGCGCGGTACTTCACCTGTGGGTCGCTGTTCTGGAGCGCCGCCCGGAGCGCGCTCGTCGTGTCCGCCTTCGCGACCCAAACGAGCGCGTGCGCGGCGGCCTTCCGCAACCGGGCGTGCGCGCTGTCGAGGAGCGGTT
>DASWYH010000077.1:0-4672 GCA_036405095.1 Gemmata sp.
CTGTTCCTCGACTTCGACGACTGGCCCACGCGCCACGAGCGGTTCCTGGCACTCGCAGCGCCCGTGCTGTTCGACCGCTTCGAACGGGTCGAAGGCCCGGTGTGCCTGATGTGCGCGGAAAAGCGCTTGTGTGACTGTCACCGGCGCCACATTGCAGCACACCTGGAGAAGACAAAGGGCTGGACGTTTACGCACATTGAATAATGCGGAGCGCGGAGTTCGGAATGCGGAACGAAAGGCAGAAAACCAAAAGCAATTTGCGGCTTCGCTGCCTTCCGTTCCACACTCCGCACTCCGCGTTCCGCACTCCGCATTTCTACGATTCGCCCGCGTGTCTGATACCGTGTGCGTGCCGCACCTTTTCGAGGTACTCGTTTAGGGGCCGCATGGCCTTTACGTCCATCCCGCGAACGTTATCCTCGTTCTGGTACATCGCGCGGAGCGAGGCGAAAAGGCCCGGATCGCCCCCGGTGAACCCGGTGACCAGCGCGAGCCACCGCTCCGCCAGCGGGCGGGCCTGCGGGTCGCCGGGATCGACGCCCGCGTCCATCGCGGCGCGGGTGTCGGTGAACAGGTCGGCCCACATCTGCGGCCCCTTCTGGATGGCCTCCTCAATTTCGGGACCGGCGGCGGTTCGGCGGTCTTCGAGCTGCTTCAGTTGCTCCGGGGTGTAATACTTCTCGATCATGCTCAGCACCTCAATCGTTTCGAGGAACGTTTCGGCGGACACGTCGCCCGCCGCGTCGAGTGTTTCCGAGAGCGATTGAAGGCGGTCACCGAGCCGGTCCAGCTCCGCGGCCCGGGCGCGCACCTTCGCGAGGTGGAGCCGGACCACCGCGCGCGGGTCGTAGTCGGCCCGCGTCATGTACTCGCGCACCTGTTCCAGCCCGAACCCGAGCTGCTTCAGACAAATGATCTGGTGCAGTTTGGTCACATCGGCCGCGGTGTACAGCCGGTGCCCGGACCCGTGCGCCGAACCGGTGCGGTCGGACGGCACCAGCAACCCGATCGTGTCGTAATGGTGCAGCGTGCGCACGGTGAGCCCCGTTCGCGCGGCGAGTTCGCCCACTTTCCAGCGCGGCTGATCCGGCACGGCATCGCCCCCTGCGTTACTCGACGCGGGCATGGTACGGCCTGACGTAACGTGAGGTTCAAGGCCGAAAGTGCAGCTTTTTTGCCGCACCGGTGCCCCGCGCTCACGTGTCCGACTCGTGCCCTACACTTTCAGCCCGACGGCGCGCATCAGCGCGAGACCGTTGCCGTGCGGCACCACCCCGGGCCGCATGGTGTAATCGAAGTGCAGTTCGCCGCCCGCGAACCCGTCGCAGAAGTGAACGTTCACAGCGCCCGGAATACTGTCCGTGACCGCGGTGAGGCTCAAATCGTGTGTGGTCACGAAACCGGTCGCCCCCAGCGCCAGGAGGGCGCGCGTCACCCCTTCGGCGCCGGCAACGCGGTCGGCCGAGTTGGTGCCCGCGAACAGCTCATCGAGCAGGAAGAGCAGGGGCGGGCCGCCCGCGCGCGCCGCGATGTCGAGTAAGAGCCGGACCTTCGTAACTTCCGCAAAGAACCGCGACCGGCCGGCTTGAAGGGAATCTTGCACGCGCATTGTCGCCCCGAGCGCCACGGGGGTGAGGACGAAGGAGCGCGCGCGAACGACCCCGCCCGCGAGGGCCAGCACCGCGTTCACGCCCACGGCGCGGAGGAGCGTGCTCTTACCGGACATGTTCGAGCCGCTCACGATGAGCACCCGCGGGCCGCCTTCGCCGAGTGAAACGTCGTTACGAACGCACCTTTCGGCCGAAATCAGCGGGTGCCCGACCCCTTCTGCCGTGAGCCGCACCGGACCGCTCGCGACCGTGGGGAAGATGTCCGCCGGGTTCTCGTAGGCGTAGCCCGCCAGCGACGACAGCGCTTCGAGTTCGCCTACGGCCCGCAACCAGCGCGCAATCGCCGGTCCGGAGCGCATGCGCCAGGCTTCGAGCTTGAACGCGAACCGCACGTTCCACATCCGCAGCACCGCCACCGGAATGAAGAAGGCGTTCCGCCGGGCGTTGTAGCCATCAAGGAGGAGCCGCAACTGGCGAATCTGTGCCGAAGGCGGAAGGCCGTCCGCGCGCATCGCCGCCTGGAGCTGTTGGAGCCGGGCCGCGCCGAACGGTTCGCGCTCCAGGCGGCTGAGGACGGCCTCGAAGAGGGAGAGGTTTTCGGTCGCCCGGTCGAGCGGCTTGAGCACGCGCCGCGCCCACGAAACGAGCGGGAGCGCCAGTGCCAGCGAGGGCAACCCGAACGCGAGAACCGGGAGCGCGGACGTTCCCGCGAAGAACCAGCCCGCCCACGCGAACACGTTGGCCCAGCCGAGCACCTCCACCGCCCACCACTTCCACCCGGGCGGCATGTCCGCGGGTGCCGCGCCCCACTCCGTGAGCGGGTGGTAGTCCGCCGCCGGCACTTCGGCCCCCGACACCGCCACGGCTTCGCGCAGGTCCAGGCGCTGCGCGAGGTCCGCAACCGCTTCCTGGCGCGCCTTGACTTCTTCTGGACCCGTGGGGCCGAGCAGCCACGCCGAGAGCGTGTCTTCGCCGGCGCGGGTGCGGCACACGGTCAACAGCTCGAACACCGAACCCGGTCCGAAAAGGTCGAGATCGGCAGCGTAGGCGTGCGCGTCGTTGGCGAACCGCGCGCCGTCACCGTTCCCGGAGGGGCGCCCGGCGAGCCGTTCCAGCGCGCCGGTGTAGAACCGCGCTGCGCGTTCGGCCCACGCCCGGCGGCCCCGGGTCGCCTCGAACTGCGCCACAAGGTGCACGAACCCGACCGCCGGGAGCGTGGTGAACCACGGCGAGAAGAGCCCCGCACCGAACCCCAGCCCGGCGACGAGGAGGACAACGAGGAACGCCCCGAGTCGGGCGTAGCTGAGCGCGTCGAGTCGGGCCGTGAGGGCCGCGACGGCCGCTTGACGTGCGGCCAGGCGCTCGGCATAAACGCTCGCAGGTGTGTGCTGTGACAGTGGATTGTCACCCGTAGAGGATCGCGGACCGGTGCTTATTAAGATGGGAGTTTGGTGCCCTGCTGTCGATGCCAGACGAGGGCGCGTTTCATGCCCTCGTCGAACAGCACGCGGGGCGCGTAGCCCAGCTTCGTGCGCGCCTTCGCAATGGAGAAATCGAGGTTCAGCCCGGCGAACTTGAGCTGCGCCTGGGTGATCCGCGGCGGGTGGGGCTTGTTCAGCCGGCGGAAGGTGCTCTCCCGCCAGTTCGCCATGACCCGGGCGAGCCACACCGGGACCGGGGGGAACCCGCGCGGGCGCTTCAGCCCCAACCCGTCGGCCACGGTCTCGAAAAACTTCCGCTTGCTCACGAACTCGCCGTCGGTGATGTTGAACACCTCCCCCACGACGCCTTCCGCGGGCGCGTCGAGCGCCAGAAGAACTGCATCGGCGATGTTGCCGACGTACGTGGTGTTGAGCGCGAACCGCCCGCGGGCGATGTAGATCACGCTCCGCTCCTTGAGCCGGTCCGCGAGCCGCGGGAGCACGGTGCGGTCGCGCGGGCCGTACACGAACCCCGGCCGCAGGATCACCACCGGCACCTTCTGCTTGCGGTGGTACTGGAGCGCGAGCCGCTCCGCTTCGACCTTCGATTGGGTGTACCCGTCGATGTGGTCGTTCGGGAGCGGTTCGGTTTCGTCCGTGCCGTAGTGGTGCCGCGCCTCGTACACGCCCAGCGAGCTGATGTGAACGAACCGGTGCAGCGGCTTCCCGAGGGTCGCATCGAAGAGGTGCCGCAGCCCCTCAACGTTCACCGCTCGGTAGCCGTCCACGTGCCCCCAGTCGCCGACCTTCGCCGCGCAGTTCACGACCACGTCGCAACCGTCCGCGGCGCGCCCGAGCGCTTCCAAATCGGTCAGGTCGCCCGAAACGACGGTGACGCCCAGTGAGGCGAGGAAACCGGTATCGCTCCCTTGCCGGACCAGCGCGCGGACCGTGTGCCCGGCGCGCGCGAGCGCTTCGGCGATGTGGGAGCCAACGAACCCGGTCGCGCCGGTGAGTAGAATCGTGTGCGGCATCGCGCTGTTGTCGGGAACAGCGCACAAACGGCAAGGTTCCCCCCGGCGGGCCGGGTATAGTGAAGGGAGCGTTGCCCGAGAGCCCGCAACGAGGAGCAACCGTGACTTCGCCGTTCCGCCGGTCCGCGCTCGCGGTCGTTCTGTCCGTGCTCGCGCTCCCCGCGCTTGCGCAGGCGGGTCTATACTATTCGGGCGAACAGTTCGCGGAACTGCCGAGCCGCCCGTCGGGGTTCCTCACCGACCACCGCGCGCTGCGGGCCGCCGGGTACGAGCGCCCGGACGGCTTGCCCTCACCGCTCCGGGGTGGCTACCTTGCTGCCGCCGGTCGGCTGGAGAAGCTCGCGCAGGCGCGTGCCCTCACCGCGGACGAAATCGCCGATCTGGGCGCCGTTTACATTCGCCTGGGCAAGCCGGACAGGGCCCTTAACGCGCTCGCGCCGGCGGTGCGCAAGTTCCCCGAACACTTCCGGATCGCGGCGAACCTCGGCACCGCGCTTCAGCTCAGCGGGAACCTCGAACGCGCGGGAACGCAACTCGAAGAGGCGGTCCGTCTCGCACCGGCAAAGCTCAAGCCCTTTGAGCAGGCGCACCTCAAGCTCGTGAGGTT
>DASWYH010000078.1:0-1869 GCA_036405095.1 Gemmata sp.
CTGCTCGCGAATGAACCGCACATCGTCGAGCACGTCATCAAAATCGACGCGCAGCGCGGTCAGCAAGTCCAAACTGGTCCGGGCGTTCTCCTCTTCAAATCGCGGCAGTTTGGAAGCCGCCGCGGCGAGATGGCGGGCGACCTCGCGCAGCGCGGTGTCGCGGAGTTGCTCTTCCTCGGCGGTCGCCGGTCCGGGAACGTTCAGCGGGACGGCACGGAGCGCCTCGAACAGCTTCGCCGAATCGACCCCGTGATGGACCACGAAATTTGCGGTGATGTTGCCCCCGAGGGCGAGATTCACCCAACCCAGCACCTTGTCCCAGCGCTCCTCCGGTACGCCCGCGTACTGGCTCGCCAAATCCTTGCGCAGTCGCTCAACGATCCGGTCCCCCAGGTCCTCGAACTCGCGCTCCGCTTTACGGCGGTCCGCCGCGTCCTTGATCCGCTCTTTAATAATTTCGCCAAGGCCCGCCGCGAGCCCTTCGCCGACGGCGCCGCCCAACCCCTCGTGAATGCCTTCGGCACCCGAACCGGTGGTGGGTGGCTCATCGAGTGGCTTGGCGGCTTTGCCAACGAAGCGCTTGAAAAGGAACTTGCCGCACCCGACCGCCAGTGCCAAGCCGACCGCGCTGCCCAGCCCCATGACCCGCCCTCAAGAACCCGCCGGATTGATGAGGGTGGTAGCTTACAACGTTGAGAGTCCAATGGGAACACATGGGATCATCCGATTGGGTCGCGATCTCACCCGAACGGGTCAGCGGTGTGGTGTTTACCAGCGCAATGGAAATGCGCCGCGCCGCGGGCGCGCGGCATCGTCTGCGGTGTGTTCAATCGCCTAATTCACGAAAGATGCGATCGAACTGCGGGGCGGTGCTCAAAAACACGTCGCGCAACCCGGGGTCGAACTGGCCGTTCGAGCCTTCGGCGATGGTGAGCACCGCCGTGTGGTGCGACAGCCCCGGCTTGTACACCCGGCGGCTCCGCAGCGCGTCGTACACGTCTGCAAACGCGACCAGACGGGCGACCAACGGGATGTCCTCGCCCGCAAGGCGGTCCGGGTAGCCCGTGCCGTCCCAGCGCTCGTGGTGCCCCCGCGCGATGTCGATCGCGACGTGCAGAAACCCGGTCGCGAACGGGTGCTGGCGGGCCACCTCGCGCAACGTATCGGCGCCGATGGTGGTGTGCGCCTGCATCAGAACGCGCTCGCCCGGATCGAGCGGACCGGGTTTGTTCAGAATGTAGTCCGGGAGCGCGGCCTTGCCGATGTCGTGCAACGGGACCGCGTCTTCGAGCACCCGAATAAAGGTCGCATCGATCTGCCCGGCGAACCGCGGCTGTGCCCCGGCGGCCTCCGCGAGCACACGGCAGTAGCGCTGAATCCGGATGAGGTGCTTGCCGCTCTCGGCGGACCGGTGCTCGACGATCTTGGCGAGCGCCAGAACCAACCCGTTGCGGGCACGGATCAGCTCGCCGTCGCGGGCCTGGAGCGACTGCTCCAGCTCCGCGTTGACGGTAAGCAGCTCGCGGTTGAGCACGTCCGCGCGGTCCTGCGCGTCCTTGAGCCGCAGGGCCGCTTTCACCCGGGCGCGGAGCTGCACCACGCTGAACGGCTTGGTCAAGAAGTCGTCCGCACCGGCCAGCAGGATGCGCGAGAGTTCGTCGCCGCTGGCGGCTCCAGAGAACATGACCACCTTGAGGTGCCGCGTGGGCTGGCGCTGCCGGAGCCGGCGCAGGACCTCTTCGCCACTGAACCCGGGCAGGTCCACATCGAGCAGCACCAAATCATAAGTGTTCGTGCAGGCCAGTGCGACCGCGTCCGGTCCGTTGCCCACCTCGTCGCACTGGAGCCCCTCGGCCCCGAGCGCGACCC
>DASWYH010000079.1:0-2235 GCA_036405095.1 Gemmata sp.
GCGGATCGGCTTCCTATCGCTTCAACTGCGGCTGACGCGGCGACTCCTGAAGTTGTCGGAGCAAGCCCACCAGCACAACCCAAAAGCCGCAACGCCCCCGAAGGCTGACCATCCCTGCGCGCTGAAACAGTCCGCGACGTAAAACGCAACGCCACCGTTTTTTTGGTGTCCGATTGATAGGTTTTTCCGATTGTCGATTCTGATTCGACAGGGCGACCCGATGCAATCCCGCACCCTCACTGTTGCCGAAGTCGCCGAGCGGTTCGGGGTGACACCCGAAACCGTCGCGGGCTGGATCCGCGCCGGCGAGCTGCGGGCCGTGAACGTGTCGCGGTCGCGGACCTCGAAGAAGCCGCGCTGGCGCGTGACGCCCGAAGCGCTCGCCGCGTTCGAGACTGCGCGGAGCGCGACCGCGGAGCAACCGGCCGCACCGAAGCGGCGGAAGAGGCCCGCGGGCGATGTGATCGAGTTTTACACGTGACCACCCCGGCGCGCTGCGGGCCGAGCGCACCGGCACCGACCAGGCCCGAACCTCACGAGGCGAACCGAACCGATGATGAGCGAAACCAACGCGGCCGAAGGGCCGGACGAAAAGCTGATGGCACAAGCCCGCGGGGGCGACATCTCAGCAATCCGCCAACTGGCAGATTGGTTCCGAGCTCGGAACCTGCCCGCGGATAACGAACACTGGCCGGACTCTGATTACGAGGTCGCGTTCCAGCTCGAAACCTACGCGCTCGAGCTGCACGAGCGGACGTTCCAAGCGCGGAAGCTCCGGCGGCTGTTAGCGCTGCTCCCGCGCGAACCCGAGCTGTTCGGCTCGACGAGGACCGCGACGCGCAACGACCTCCGGCGCCACGCCGACACGCACGGTTTGCCGGTGCAGATCTTCGGCATGACGTTCGGCATCGTGAACGAGAGCCCCGCGCCGGTGCCCATCTTTGGTGAGGGCATCACCGATGCCGAGGCGAAATGCTACATGCTGATCGTCCCGACCGACGGCCAGCACGAGGACGCGACAAGGGCCGCTTTGGCGGCGTTCTTCCGCCGCGCCTTCCATCGGCTCACGCCGATGGAAATCGTGTTCCGCAACACGCCCATGTCCGCTTGCGGCTCTGAGGCGCTGTTCGTGTTAGGGCTTTGTGAGGTGTGAAAACGACCGCGCCCCGGGCTGTGACCAGCAACCCGGGGCGCATGAGCCGAACGAACCAACTGAGGTGACTACATCATGAGCCACGCACCCGCGACTGTCAAGCCCGCTCCCGCTCCCCCGTGGCTCGCTGTCACCACCGATCCGTTAAAAGCGATGGCGATTAGTGCCGTGGCCGATCGCACGGAAGCCTACCGGGCCGATGACGGCTCGACGGTCACCGTGGGCGTGTTCGACGGCTCCATTCGCTCCGCGGCGGCACTGGCCGAGCTGCTCGCGGCGAGTGGGCAGCGCATCCCCCGCGACCGCCGCGCCCTCGCGGACGGGCACGCCGTCTATCTGCTCGATCGCGAGCAACCGCCCCTGTCGGTCGGGGTGCTGATCGAAGCCGTAATCCACGGCGCCTGAGCGATGGGCTTCTCGCTCACCGACCCGAACATTCGCCGAGCCATCGAACGCGGGCTGATCCGGCTCGACGAACCGGCGAAGGCGGTGCCGAGCGCGGTGCCGATGGTGCTTCCCGCGGACCTGGGCGAGCGGGAGTTTCAGCGGGCCGTTGTCGAGCTGGCCGAGCGGCACGGGTGGAAGTGTTACCACACGCACGACAGCCGACGGAGCGCAAAGGGGTGGCCGGACCTCGCGCTCTGCCGGACCGGGGCGCTGATCCTCGCGGAACTGAAGACCGACACCGGCCGAATCACGACCGAACAAACCGAGTGGCTCGACTTGCTCCGCACGGTTCCCGGGCTCCGCGTCCGGCTGTGGCGTCCGAGCTTGTGGGCCGCGGTGGTGGCCGAACTGACGGAAGGTGGTGAGGGGCGATGAGCGGGCCGGCGGCAAACACCTTATTGGATCAGCTCAAGCTCTTCCTTCCGATTTTCGCCCCGCGCGGCGAACCCATCGTTACGGAGCTGCGCGTACTCGGGGTGCCGGGCTGGAAAGTGGGTGTAAAGCCCACCTGTGAGTGTGGGTTCTTCGACCTCAGCGACACCAACGGCCGGGGCGCTCTGTACGAGGCCATCAACGAGTACACCAACCGGCCCGCGGAGAAGCAACCCGAAGGCATCTATCTAACGATCAACCCG
>DASWYH010000080.1:0-2215 GCA_036405095.1 Gemmata sp.
GACCGCGTGGTCGCGGTGGACGCGAGCGTGCAACACGTCTTCAGCTACGGTGGGATCACGCCCCAGAACGTGATGCCGCTCGTTCACGGGTGTATCTTCACCCGCGGCGGCAGAGACCTGGCCCGGACCGCGATCTTCGTGGGCGGGTCCGATGTGACTGCCGGCGAAGCGGTTCTCGCAGAGATCAAAAAGCACCTCATCCCTCAGTACGGGCTGAGTGTATCGCTGATGATCGATTCCAACGGCGCGAACACGACCGCGGCAGCCGCGGTGCGCGCGGCGGGCCGGCACCTCGACCTGAGCAGAGCGAAATCGCTCGTGCTGGGGGGAACGGGACCGGTCGGGCAGCGCGTGGCGCGGCTCCTGGCGAAAGCGGGCGGGCACGTGCGGCTCGGCTCGCGCCAAAGGGACCGGGCCACAGCGGTGTGCGAGACGATCCGCGCGCACATCCCGGCTGCGAAACTCGAGGCCGTCAGCGTGGCGTCCAGTTCCGACGCCCCGGACGCGCTCGACGACCGCACGCTGGTGATCGCGGCCGGGGCTGCGGGTGCCGTGCTCCTGCCGAAGAAGTTGCGGCTCGCGTCGGCGGCCCTCAAGGTCGCAATCGACCTGAACGGGGTGCCCCCGGCCGGCATCGAGGGCATCGAACTCGGCGACAAAGGCGCCGAGCGTGACGGGCACGTTTGTTACGGCGCGCTGGGCGTCGGCGGCACCAAGATGAAGGTCCACCGGGCAGCCATCAACCGGCTGTTCGAATCCAACAACGCGGTGCTCGATATTGAAGACGTGTACGCACTCGCGCTGCAACTCCCTTGAAGCGTTAGGGCGGAGAGACGCCTCACGTTAGCTCGAGCTTCGGGTTCGTTTAGGCACGGCACCATCATGCGCGATAGCTTTGCGGTGCCCGCTCCCGCGCTTCGGTTCACGGTCCCTTGCTCCCCATGCCCTCAACGGGAATAAACCCTTCCCGAGCGGGATCACATCTAAAGACAGCACACATCAACTGTACGAACTTTCCGCACCGTCTTTTTCAGAGGAGCCACCATGTGGTACGGCATCGCCGCCGATATCGTCGTCGGCATTCACGTCGCGTACGTCGCCTACGTCGTTTTGGGGCAGCTCGCGATCCTCATCGCGGCCCCGTTCAAGTGGCATTGGGCGAAGAACCCGTGGTTCCGGTTCTCCCACCTCACTGCAATCGCCGTTGTGGCCTACGAGGAATTTCGGGGCATCCGGTGCCCGCTTACCGTGTGGGAAGAACAACTCCGGGCGCTCGGCGGGCAGATCCCCACCGGGAGCGAAACGTTCATGGGCCGGCTCATGCACGACCTGCTCTATTACGACCTGCCGCCGATCTTCTTCAGCACCGTTCACGTTGCGGCTTTCGTGCTGATCTTCCAGGCGCTGATTATGTACCCGCCGCGGTGGTTCCGGTTGAAGTCGAAGCCGGTGGCGGAGCCGTCGCCGGCGACTGCGTGAGCGTCTGAGCAATCCGGGATTGTTTTTTTTGCCGGGCAACTTACTATCCGCCATCCACGGTAACCAGGGGCGTTGGCCCTGCCACGGTAACGGAGTACCGACATGGCCGCATCGGCCCCGCAACCCGAACGGACCGGGTTGCTCCCGGCGATCCAGGCGAAAGTCAATCTGGTCCTGTACACGCGGGACTTCCGCGGGGCGTTCGTTGCCCTGTGCCGGGCCGGGCGGCTGGTCGCCACGGGCCAGTTCAGCCGGTTCTACACCCGGCTCCGCCACTCGCGCCACGGGCTGAAGCCGGCGGGGGCGTTCACACCGGTGCGCACCGGGCCGCCGCTGTACCTCGCGGGACACATCCACGGGCACGGCGGTTACGACCACGTGGTGATGAAGACACTGATCGGGCTGTCCGAGGCGAACATCCACATCTTCCGCGACCCGCGCGCGTTCATGGACCCGAAGTGGGTGCCGAGCGAAGCGGTGCCCAGCGAGCGGATGTACACCTTCGATGAGCCGCGGCTTGCGATCATCCCGCCGCACCTGCTGTACCGGTTCCGCCCGGGCACACGGACCGCCGCATGGACCATGTGGGAAACGGACACGCTCCCGCGCGGCTCCTCGAAATACCTGAACAAGTGCGGTCTACTCCTGATCCCCAGCCAGTGGGGCGTGGATTGCTTCCGGGCCAACGGCGTCACGGTCCCGATGGAAGTGGTGCCACTCGGGTACGACCCGCACG
>DASWYH010000081.1:0-5581 GCA_036405095.1 Gemmata sp.
CAGATCGAGAGCCCACAAAAACAGCGAGTGCTTTTTCTGGGTTCTCGATCTGTGCCTACTGTGGACCAAACTCTTCTTATTGTTTGTCTTCTTTTTGTGCCCTTTGTACTTTTTTGTGGCCAACCGGCCTTCTCACTTTACCAGCTCGTTGAGCGTGTAGTACGCCTCGGGGTGCAGGACCGTTTGGCCGTCGCGGGCCTTGAGCCCGTCGGGGCGGATGGCGTACACCCGGCCCTTCTTCAGCCCGGACACCGACACCTGGAGCGTCAGGCCGTCCTTCGACAGCTCCGGCGCGCCCACGGTCTCCGCCCGGGTGTCGATCTCGGGGCCGCCGTAGTTGCTCAGGTACTGGTAGGTGTACGAGCTAACCGACACCGGCATTTGGCCCAGCGAGCCGGGATCCACCGGCTTCGTGAACGTGAGCGCGAACCCGTCCTTCGTCAGGCTGATGTGGTGGATCTCGAACGGCTCCAGCCCGGTGTAAACGACCCGCTGCAAGCCGTAGGGCTTCCCGCCCTGGGAGCCCCACCCGCGGTTCGTCTGGCCCGCGAACAGGCTCGTGCCGTCCGGGGCGAAGGCGATGCGGTTGACGCCGCACTGCAACCCGTTGCGGAACGGGAAGCACGCGCCCTGGTAGACGCCGTTCACCTTCTCCAGGGCCACCCGCATCACGTTCGATTTCGTCTGGTCGCCCACGAAGCACTGGCCCGCGAACGGCCCGAACTTGCCGCCGGTGGTGTCCCACACGGGCTCGGTCACCGACTGGCCCATGCGCCCGTAGGGGAACCAGATGCACGGCGGGTCGAGGTCGGGGTACACCGGGGCGGGCTTCACCCACGGCAGGGCGCGCGCGAGGTCGTTCCACTTCTTGAGCCCCGGCTGCGTGCCGTCGTACCACATCCCGCTCGCCACCTTCTCCGGCACCTTCCCGGCGAACGGCGAGTCCTTCACCCAGCGCAGGCCCGCCTGGTGCCCGTAGAACTTGCCCTGTTTGAGGTGGTGCATCTTGTTCGTGACCACCCACTCGCCCTGGTTGTCGCAGTAGAAGAGTTCGCCGTCGGGGGCGAAGTTGATGCCGTTGGGCGAGCGCAGCCCGTAGGCGAACGGTTCCATCTTGCCGTCCGGCGACACCTTCACGCACCAGCCGCGCCAGGGGGCCTTCGCCTGGTGCCCGCCCCCGAACCCGACGTTCAGCGTGATGAAGAAGTTGCCCTGTTTGTCGCGCGCCGGCCCGAACGCGAACTCGTGGTAGTCGCCCGACACGCCCCACTTGTCGCACACGGTCTGGAACACGTCCGCTTTGTCGTCGCCGTCGCTGTCCGTGAGTTTCGTCAGCTCGGGGCGCTGCACCACGTAAACGGTGTTGTTCGATTCGACGTACAGCCCCAGCGCCTCGTGCAACCCGGTGGCGTATCTCGTCATCTTCACGTCCGCGGGGTCTTCGGCGGTCGGGTTGTGGATCAGCCACACCTCGCCGCGCCGCGTACACGCGAGCAGCTTCCCGTCGGGCCGGAACGCGAGCCCGCCCACCTCGAGCACGCAGTCCGCGGGGAGCGGGAGCGTGACGATCTTGTAGTGCAGCTCCTCGCCCTTCGCGGGCCGGCCGACTGCGGCTTCGCCCTTCGCCGGGAAGTCGCGGTCGAGCCGCTTGCGGATCGTCGCCGGGACGATCTCGGGCAGCTCGGGGTTCGCGTACACCGCCCACTGCCCCGCTTCCTGGCACACCTTGATCAGGATCTCGTTGGTCCCGGCCTTGATGTCCGCGGTGACGAAGTCCTGGTCCGGGGCGGCGGCGCGCACGTGCTGCTCGTGCAGGACGCGCGTGCCGTTCACGAACACGCTGATGTAGTCGTCGCTGCCGAAGGACAGGGGCAGCTTGAACGCCCGGGGCGACTCGAACGTGTGGTAGAGGTACACGACCGCGTTCGTCCGCACCCGCGGGAACAGCTTCTGGAGGTCCACGACCTGCCCGGGTTTGAACCCGGGGTACTCTTTCCAGGCCACCTTCGCGCCGTTCTTGCCGGCGTAGGTGGCCTTCAGATCGACCTTCTTTTCGGGCGGGTAGGCGAAGTCGAACCCGGCCTTATCGGTGTTGTCGAACGGCCCGGCGGAGTACCACGCGCCTTCCAGGTTGGGGAGCCCGTGCGATTTGAGGGTGGCGCGGGCGCTGTCGGCGCGGTTGCCCTTGTTGACGTATTCGCCCTCGGGCGCCTTTTGCTTGGCGGGCTGCGCGACGAGTGCCGGGGCCGTGGGCACGAGGGCGGCGCCGGCGGCCAGCGCCGCGGTGAGGAGTGGGTACAGGCCGTTCATTGCGGCTCCGGGGAGCGGGTGCGGGGCGGGAGCGTTCGGGGGATGACCAAGAGTCTACCGTGTCAGAACCGGTTCCACAACCGCGCGAACTCGGCCGAAAACGCGGCGACGAGCGCGGCGTCCGCGGTGTCGACGATGTTCTCGTAGTTCAGGTCGGCGGCGCCGCGGGTCCAGTTGTAGCTGCCGTTGATGAGCCGGGCGCCGTCGAAGAGCGCGAACTTGTGGTGCATGTGCCCGTTGAGCCCGGTGTCGGCGGGGCCGTGCATGTCGTCGGTCTTCACCTCAATACCGGCCTCGCGGAACTTCTGGATGTCCGAGCCGGCGTCGTGCTGCTTCTCGTTGTCGGTGATAACCCGCACGACCACCTTGCGCCGGTGCGCGTCGAGGATCGCGCGCGAGATCCGGTCGTCGGTGATGGTGAACACGCACACGTCCGCGGTGCGGCGGCACTGACCGAACCGGCTCACGATCTGTTGGAGGCACCGCTCCCCGGGCGCGAAGAACGCTTCGTCCGCACCGGCGGAAGGAGCCGCAGCGGGCGCCGCCAGGGGCGCGAGCACCTTCATCACGTCTTCGAGCCACTCGACGAGGTCGCGGGCCACGGGGTCGGCGACCGCCTGGCGGGCCACCTCGAACGCGGCGTGCCGGACGAGCCCGCGGTGCTGGTCGGTCTTCACGTTCCTGGCGAGCCAGTCGGTGAGCGCGGACCTCTCGCCGCCGGAGAGCTTCCGGTCGGCGAGGGAATGCGTCAGGAAGCGCGTGAGGTCGTCGGGGTTCATGTGGAGTGTTGTAGCGAAGCTGGTCGCGCGGGATGCGATCCCCGCGCCGTCAAATGACTCAGCCGATCATGAGGTTGGGTTCCGACTCTTTCGGCGCCGAGAACTCCAAGAGCGAATAGCAATAGACCAGGTGGGACAACCAAGAAGCTTTTAATTCGGGGTAGAAGTCAACGCTGCTAAGGTGCTCCTGCAGCAGAGCGATTTCCTGGCGCAGTTCGGCTATTCCGTCCCAACCGACAAACCACACGGGGTCGCTGACGCCCAATTCGGCCAGTCGCGAGATTCCAATCTCACGAAGCCGGGGCAAACCCCAGAATTGCATACTGAATTGCTGTGTGCCAAACAAAAAATAGGGGGCGCAAACATCAATTGATGTTTCGGTCGCCCCGGCGCCGGAGCGATACCAGATGCTGATCGCCCGGCTCATGCAACAACCTCAGTGCCCCAACGCGCCGCCGCTCACTTCTCGCGGCGGACGCTCCACTCGGCGACGGCTTCCAGAATCGCGCGGGCTTCGCTCCGCGGCAGGCACTCCAGCTCCTGCTTCGCGGAGCGGGCCAGCTCTTCCGCCCGGCGCTTCGCGTAAGCCACCGACTGCGTTTTCTCCAACGCTTGCAGCACCCGGGCGCCCAACCCCTCAGCGCCGGCGCGGATCATTTCGCGGAGCTTGGCGCTTTCGGCCGCCGGGAGGCGGTTCAAGCAGTGGATCACCGGGAGCGTCAGCTTCTGCTGGGCGAGGTCGGTGCCGAGCGTCTTCCCGGCGGCGTCTTCCGTGCCCGTCAGGTCGAGCAGGTCGTCGGCGATCTGGAACGCCAGCCCGAGCGAGCGCCCGTAGTTCGCCAGCTTCGCGGCCACGTCCTCGGGGGCGCCGGCGTACAGCGCGCCCAGGCGCCCACAGCACTCGGTGAGGGCCGCCGTTTTGCCGTCGATGATGAGGAAGTAGTCCGCTTCGGTCAGCTCCAGGTTGCCGCGCTCGGTGACCTGCCGGAGTTCGCCGGCGCACACGCGGTTGGTGACCTCGCCGGTGATCTGGCACGCGCGGCCGTCCACGGTGCTGGTCAGGTGAAAGGCGTGCGTGAACAGCATGTCCCCGAGCAAGATGCTGACCTTGTTGCCCCACCCGGCGCGGAAGGTGGGGGCGTGGCGCCGCACGTCGGCTTCGTCCAACACGTCGTCGTGAACCAGCGTCGCGGTGTGGATCATCTCCATCGCGGCGGCGAGCGTGTGGTGGGCCGGGTGAACGCCCCCGCAGGCTTTTGCGGCGAGCAGCAGCAGCGCGGGCCGCAGGCGCTTACCGCGGTAGTGCTTGAGGTGCTCGACGAGCGGCCCGAACGGTCCCTTGTGAGGGGCGAGCGTGCGGTCGAAAATGTGTTCGGCTTCTGCGATATCGGCGGCGATCGGGCTGAACATCAGCGCCGCCTTCAGGCCGTTGCGGGAAGCGGGGTCGAAGCCCGCCACAGGTCCGCCGGTCGTGGCGGGCAAAACGGTTGCCATTGCGGTTCCCATCGCGCGGCCCTCCCGCTTTTCCGGTGCGTGCCGCAACCCGGAAAGCATACGCCCACGGTACGAACCGTCAATTGCAACCGAGACTTGCGCCCGGGGCCGCGAGGCCCCGGGAGCTACAACGGGTCGCGGACGAAGTGTCCGCTGCGCCCCCCGTCCTTCTCTTCCAACCGGACCGCTTCAATGGTCATGCCGCGGTCCGCGGATTTGCACATGTCGTACACCGTCAGGGCTGCGACTGTAACCGCAGTGAGGGCCTCCATTTCAACACCGGTGCGTGCAAAAACGGTGACGCGCGCGTCGATCCGCAGCGCATCCGCGCTCGGGAAGCTGAAATCGAGCTTCACGGACGTGAGCGGGAGCGGGTGGCAGAGCGGTATCAGGTCGGGAGTCTTTTTGGCCCCCATGATGCCCGCGAGCCGGGCCACTTCGAGCACATCGCCCTTGCTCAACTCCTTGTTACGAATGAGTATAAGTGTCGCGGGCTGCATCCGCACCAGAGCAGAAGCGTGTGCGGCGCGGTTCGTTTCGGCCTTCGCGCCGACATCGACCATCCGCGAGGCGCCCGATTCGTCGAAGTGCGAAAGGGTAGACATACGTTACTCGGGGGCTGAAACTTGGTCCCGCTCGTTGAAGCGATCGGACCCGGACCGGAGCCGGTCGCTGTGTCCTTTTGGAACAACGAGGCGCACCGAGGAGTGGCACACGTTGGCTGCTCCCGGCCAGTAAATTTTACTGACCGTTGCAGAAAGAACGAAACGACTCTGGCTCTAAAATAGGGTTACGCAGAGATCGGTTTTGGGCAGGGCTCGTTTGAATTGTTCACTTGCGCTGGGGGAGCACAACGACCCGGCGCACCACAGGGGCTTCCAACCGTCCCCGGTGAACTCCACGGACCGCCCCCCCCGCATCCTTTGATGCCGGTCAGGATCAGAACCCCCTCCCCCACCGTGCCCCGGCGCCACTTGTTCTCCTCCAACCCGAACCAG
>DASWYH010000082.1:0-3455 GCA_036405095.1 Gemmata sp.
CCGAAGTTCACCATGTCAAGCGCCCCCAGCGAAACCACCTGGGGCACGCCCGCAACGGCCGCAGCGGTCAAACGATCCTCACCGGCGGAGAGGATACCCCCGGCGAGTTCGTCCGCGAGTTCGGTTGTGGTGATGTCGAGAACGCCGGCGACCAGGCCGTCGCGGATCAGCCCTTCCATGGTGCGCCCGCCGGTGCCCGTTGCGTGGAACACCAGCACCTCGTACCCGGCGGCTTCCAGTACCTTCCGCGCGGCCTCGACACACGGGGTCGTTACGCCGAACATCGTTGCGGCGATGACCGGCCGATTTTCGAGTGTGGGGCTCGGAACTCGGAACTCGGCTCTCGTCATCCCGGCCATCGCGCACACCGCGTTGTCGAGAACGACGCGGCTGATGCGGTTCAACCCGGCGATGTCCACGACGGAGTGCATCATCATGATGTCGCGGGTGCCCACGAAGGGCTGGACCTGCCCGCTCGCGACCGTGCTGACCACCAGTTTCGGCACGCCGACGGGAAGCGCCCGCATCGCGGCGGTGCCGATGGTGGTTCCGGCCGAACCGCCGAGGCCGAGTACGCCCGAGAGCTTCCCCTGCTTGTAAAGGTCGCTCGCGATTTTTGCGATTCCCGTGGCCGCAAGGGCGACCGCATTACCGCGATCGGCAGCCCCCTTTACCTGTTCGTATCGAGCCCCGGCGGCGGTAAAAATCGCTTCGCGGGTGATGTCCGGTGCGAACGCAGGTGGCCCCATTACCCCGGCGTCGGCAACGAGTACCGGTGTGCCGCACGCGCGCAGGCGGTCCCTTACGTAAGCGAACTCGGTGCCCTTGGTGTCCAGCGTGCCGACCAGCAGAACGGACATGAAACGCCCTCGACCATTTCGCGCCCGGGAACGGAGCGGAATCGCGTGATATGCTATTGAGTAACAGGCACCCCATCGCAGTGAACCGAGGGCCGGCATGCACCCGGTGTTGCGTCGCATTCTCTTGCACGGCGGCTTGACCGCGCTCGTTCTCGCGCTGATCGGTATGCTGTTCGCCGAACTCGCGAACATCTGGCTGGTTGGGAACGCGCCTCGAAGTGCGGCGGGCGAGGCAACCGACCCGGTCGGCGCGACGCTCCGGACGCGCGTCCCGGTGGTGCTGGCGGGTTGGGGGTTCGTGTTCGTGATGGTGGGCGAAATCGTGATCTGGCGGGTGCGCGGCGCCCGTCCAACCGCACCGAAACCGGCCGACCTATCGCCCGACGACGCCGAGAAACTACTAAACGAGTTGCTCGCGCAAGCGGAAGCGAAAATGGCCGCAGAAGCGGCTCGCCCGGCGACTGAGCAGGGGACCCCGGGCGTACCCACGGAGGCCGGCTCCGGGGATCCGACGCGAACGGTGCCGCCCGATCCACAACCGTAACCGGTTTGTACTCTTTCTCTGTCGCCCGCCGGCTTTCGATTTCCACTCTCCGGGCCTGTCCACAACATGCACACACGATCCGAGATCCTCACGCGGTTCCGCTCACTGATTGCGTCCAGAACCCCCATTATTGGAGGCGGGGCCGGGACCGGGCTGTCCGCGAAGTGCGCAGAAATGGGCGGGATCGATCTCATCATCATTTACAACTCGGGCCGGTTCCGCATGGCCGGGCGCGGGTCGCTCGCGGGCCTGCTCCCCTACGGCGACGCCAACCAGATCGTCATGGACATGGCCCGTGAGGTGCTGCCCGTGGTGACGCGCACGCCGGTCCTCGCCGGGGTGTGCGGCACCGACCCGTTCCGGGTGATGAGGCGGTTCCTGCTCGATGTCAAGGACGCGGGTTTCAGTGGGGTGCAGAACTTCCCGACGGTGGGGCTGTTCGATGGGACGCTGCGCGTCGGTCTGGAAGAAACCGGAATGGGTTACGGGCTCGAAGTGGACATGGTCAAGGTGGCCCGGGAACTCGATCTGCTCACGTGCCCTTATGTGTTCACCCCGGACGAAGCGACGGCGATGGCGCGAGCCGGTGCGGACATCCTGATTCCGCACATGGGGCTGACAACGAAAGGGGCGATCGGCGCGAAAACGGCTCTTACACTCGAAGAGTCCGCGCGGCGCGTTCAGGAACTCGCCGACGCCGCCAGGGCCGTGAATCCCGAGGTTCTGGTGCTGTGCCACGGCGGCCCGATCTCCGAACCCGCCGACGTGCGGTACATCCTCGATCACACGAAGGGGATTGTGGGCTTCTTCGGGGCTTCGAGCATCGAGCGCTTGCCGACCGAAGTTGCAATCACCGGTTGCGTGCAGCAGTTCAAAGGGCTGAAACTCGGCTGACATGCGGGTTTACCCTCCGAGAATTACCGACTCTGCGCGGTCACATTCTCTAGCCAGCCCCGCAACTGGGGAACTCGATAGTAATCGCTGGATAATCGGAAGGAGGATAACTCCTCGCCCGCCGGGTGGCTCATATATAAGCCATCATCTGACGCCCCTTTGAGGCCCACTTCCCAGTTTTGACAGGTTCCATCCCGGTAGCGGATCACCACAAAGAAGCGCGTCGAATAGTCGGAGCCCCGAAACCAGCGCACGGCGCGACCGAACGGGTCGCACAGTTCGCGTAACTGGGCCGGGTCCGCCACCACCACCAGAGGGCGCTCGTCGTTCCGGTCCCGGTAGATGGCGACGGTTTCTAGATCGTCTGCCTGCAAGGACCGCAGAGCCTCGAATTCCGCGTTGAACCGCCGAAGCGCGGACCAGCCGTGAAGGAAGCTGACCAGGAGCGGAACGCCCACGACCAAAGAGCCGATCACGAACCGGGTTCGGAGTGCCCGGCGGCGCTGCGCGAGTGGCGGCTTGAACGGGCTGAGCATCGTGCTCGTTACCTCCTCTAATCGGCTGAGCCGCCGGGGCCGTTTGAGCCGGGGTAGCTCCCGGCGGAACGCCTCGGCTTCAAAGAGCGCGACCAACTCGACCGTGAACTTTTCGCGGTCCTCCTGGCCCGATAGCCACAGGGCAAGCGCGCCCACCACGAAGATGCCCGAGAAGAGCAAATAGCCGCGCCCGGACTCCGGGTCAGCGGCCACGAAGAAGGAAATCGCCGCCCCGGCGACGTAGCCCCAAAGCGCCGCCAGAATGATTTCCCCGCCGAGGATGCGCGCGGAATCCTTTGTGCCGAAGATGAGTTCGCACCCGTCCGCACACGGGCAGACCCGACCCACGAGCAGCGGTGAGGGGGAGCGGGGGCGGTCCAGTCGTTTCGATCGGATTCGAAACTCGTCACCCGTGACGTGTCCAAAAAACGGCTTCTTCGGGTCGGGCGCCGACGGGCCGGGTGGGTCCGTGTTTCCGGAAATTCGCGCCAGCACCTCTGCGGGTTTCAAGATGACTTTAAGTGTGTGGGCTCCGCATGGAAACGTGTGTTCCGTCGGGCGCTCGTGGGGCGCGGGTGTGAGATCCGAATTCATCTTTCCGCGCCCTGAATTTTGGGTGGG
>DASWYH010000083.1:0-4973 GCA_036405095.1 Gemmata sp.
GAGAACGCCGGCGGCGCGGTGGCCCAGCTCCTGTGGTCGAGCGACAACCAGGTGAAGCAAATCGTGCCGCAGGCGCAGCTCTTCTCCGTGCCGGCTCAGGTTCGGCTCGTCGAGGCCGACCTAGTCGCCAAGAACATTCGCGAGGCGAACGAGGAGACCGTCGGGGCGACGGTGGTCGAGCGTACCGATGGCAACAACGCTCCCCTGAAGGAGGTCGTACTCAAGGCCATCCCCAACTGGACGGGCAAGATCCGCTTGGAGTTGACAGGATCGGCGAGCAAGATTACGGTCTACACGAAGGCGGACGGGACCGGCCAGGTCGAGTTCGACGGCGTGCATAACGTGTTCGACAACGCCGACCTGCCGATGACGTTTTACGTCCAGGGGGACCAGTCGAGCGTCACGATGCGGGACTGCGGTCTCCGGGCAACACCCCAAGTCACCCAGGTCACGGACGTGCCCGTCGCGGACCAGATCAACTTTACGGTCTTGTGGCTTGACACTCAGCTCTATTTTAGCGGCACCATCTCAGCGGATAACGACAAGCTCGACACGTGGAAGGGGCGCACGGCCGACGGGAACGGCGGCCTGGGTTTGCAGATCCTCAGCCTCGCGAACGGCGTCCAAGACTTCGGCTGGGCTTTCGAGGCCCGCGGTATCGTGTCGCCCGGAGACTTCTCGTCGGCCACGGCGGGCACGGTCCAGTTGAAGATGGATCGCGATGTCGAGGTGACCATTTATAACGACAAGACGCTCGTCCCGAACCCGCCCAACGTCCCGGCGACCTACGGGAACAAGATCCCCATCGGTAACGACCCGAGCGCCGCTCAGGACCGAGATGACGATCCGAGCACCACGGGAACATACGGGGTGATCTACGATCTCGATGCGCCGGGGATCATCCTCGGCAACCGGCCCCAAGGCACGATTTTCCGTTTCCGCATGAACTTACGTGAGTACTCGAAGGTGTTCATCGACGGGCAATGGATTCGCGCTTCGGACATCGAAGAGGGGTACATTCGGTTCAGCATCAAGCAGACGGCCGCCGGCAATGGCTCTACGTATGTTCAGGTGACACCGCCGATGGTTGGGGCTGTTACTGGGGATAATGCGGCCGGGCTCGGGCAAACCGCTTTGACATGGGATCTGCAATAAGAGTATCTGGTTGATACCCCCGAGCGTTTGGATCGCTCGGGGATCTTCACGAATGGAGTCGCGCCGATGCTGATCGTCTTTTCCGCGCTCGTGTGCCTCGCTCCGGCTCATGAGCTCCCGAGCGGCCGGGCCGAGCGCGAGTTAGCCCTGGATGAGTTCTCGGCCCGCCAAGCCGAGGCGGTCGATCAGGTGCTGGAACTCGCGCGCGAGGCGATGAAGTCCCCGAAGACGCGAGCAGACGCGGCCCATTACGTCCGCGTGCTCGGGCGCATGCGCTCCCCCCGAGCGATCGATTTTCTCGTCAGCAACCTGACATTTCAGCCCCTCGCGGGGGCCATCGCGATCAGCACCATCCCTTCGACCGAGCAATCGCTGCCATCGGTTTACGGCCTCACCGAGATCGGTTCCGCGTGCTTCCCCGCGTTGCTCGCCAAGCTTCAAGAGTCGGACGACGAGTTCACCCTGCGCTGCGGGGCCGCAGTGTTCCGCGACAGCCTCGGTGCCGACCAGGCGCCCGCCTATCTCCGCCGGGCCGCGTCGAAGCTCCCCGCCGGCCCCAAGCGGACTCGCATCGAGTCGGTCGCCACGTGGGTCGAAAAGCTCAAGTGACCCCGGCGTTACCCGGCGCCGAAAATCGTCGCAGGTGAAGCTTCCGCTCCTGCGCGGGTCGGTGAGGAAATGGCCTCCAGGTGACGTAAAGGTGCAGCTGCGGGGGCTTCAGCCAGCTCCCGACGCTCCGCCGGCTGGAGATCGTTCACACGCAGGTGACCGACGCGGGGCTCAAGCACCTCGCGAAGTTGACGGAGTTGCGACAGCTTCACATTGCGAGCCACGGAACGACCGAATCGGGGCTTCCATTCCTGGCGACCCTCAAGGAACTCGAAGAACTCGACGTGTCCGAGAAGAGCGCAAGTAACGCCACTTGCGCACAGATCGCGAAGCTTCCGAAACTGCGCAAACTGATGCTTATTGGTGGGCCGTTCGACGACACCGGCGCGAAAGAACTCACGGGCGCTCGCGCGCTTGAATAATTGACCCTGAACTCCGCGAAGGTGACCGACGCGAGCATCGAAGCTCTGGCAAACCTGAAGAAGCTCCGCAAACTCACCATCGGCGGAACCAGGATCACCCCCGAGGGTCGGGCGAAGCTCGCGAAACTGCTTCCGAAAGTGGTGATTGCGCCCTGACGGTGTCGCCCGCTGACGGTGCTTACGGAGCAGGGCAGGACGGGGTAGGGTGATAGCGTTCTTGCGGGTGCGTTTAGCTCGCTGCGTTGCAGCAGGACGATGTTGCGTCGGCCGAGCTTTTGCTACCTCGCTCGGCGCGAGGGACGCTAGTTCCGGCACCGCTGCTCCAGGGCCGGTGCAAGTCCGCCACAGCAACTGGCTCGACCGACTGGATCGCGGTCCGCCTGTGTCACACTTGCGCCGGCCCTGGGGCGGTGCGGTGAGCGTTCCGCGCCACAGGAAGAGAAGTAGACCGCCGCCAGAACGCGAGCGGGCCGGGGGATACGTTCCCCGGCCCGCGTCGTTTTCGTTTGTGAGCGGAGCGCGCCGATCGTCCGTCACTTTTGAGGGGCCGCAGCCGTCGGCTTCGCGTCCAGTCGCTTGTTCGCGATCTGCTCGGCCTGGGCGCGGAACCGGCCGAGCGCGTTCAACTCCGTGTGTGCCGCGTTTAACTCGTCCTGGGCCGCGCGGAGGCGCTTGATTTGCTTCTCGGCGGTCGCTTCCTGCTCGGGCGTCAGGAAGTCGTGGCGCCCCACGAGCACCCGAACCAGTTCCGCCGGCTTCGGGCTGATCGTAATCGGCAAGAGTTCGTCCGTCTTCGCACGCGGAACGAGGTACAGCACCCGCGACCCGTCCTCATGGAACCACGCGTCGGACCACGTCGCCACCATCGCCTTCGCTTCTTTTTCGTACAGCCCAACCGCGGTGAGTTCCTTCACCAGAAAAGCCGCGAGGTCATCGACCTTGGCGCTCAGTTCGGGAAGCGCCGCTTCGGTACTGGCCCCCATCGCGAGCGTGCCCAGCGGGCGGAACCCGATCTTGCCCGCGCGGGCCGTCAGCAGAACGGCGCCGCTCGCGGTCCCGCCGGAGTTGTTCGACACGCGCACCTTGTCCCCGCCGAGCGCGTTCACCACCACCGGCGGCGCGAACGTCCCGACGCCGCGGTAGAAGAGGAATTTCTCGCGCTGGATCACCGTCCCCCCGCGCAGGCTGTACTCGTCGAGTCGCCCGTTATCGTCGCGGTTTCCGCGGGCGGGCAGCTCTGCCTGCACCGGAACCGCATCGGTTTCGCGGGCGCTGTAGTACGGGTTCGCGACCCCCTCGCGGTTCGGTGGTGTGCGGGGAAATTTCACCGGTTCGCCAGGAACGAGCTTTACGTCCCACCGGATGCTCTGGCCGCCGGCCTTATCGCTCTTCGGTGTGTTGACGGGTGCCGCGCTCGCAAACGGATACCACTCGGTGATCCAGCCTTTGGGGAAGTCCACGTTCACCGAGACGCGGGTTTCTCGAGCCGCGTAGAAGTATACAACCGGTGTTTCCATGCTCACGAGCCCGCCGTGAAGGAGCCGCCCGCCCTTACCCACCGTGTCGCGCGGGTAATACACGAAGTACGGCAGGTCTTCGTTGTTCGGGGTGAAGCTCACCGGCACGCCATCGGAGCCGGAGAAGCTCGTGAAGGTGCCCCACTCGTGCGCGACCAGCCCGGCCGAAACCGCTGGTACGGGCGGAACGGGCGCGGTCGAAACCGGCGCGGGTTCGGGTTGGCTCGCCGCAGTGCCCGGCACGAGGGCGTAACCGGTCGCCACGGCACCGAGCGCGACCGCACCCAGCAGAAACGTTCGCATCGCAACCTCCGGAGAGTGACCCGACCGCCCAGAGCGGCCTCAATGAACGATACCCGCTCTTATCAGCAACGGAATGTTGGGACTTCGAAAAGCTAAACAGCGAAGTGTTGGGAATCGCGCACCGCCGGATCGGCGGGAACATTTTTTCGGCGCGGTCGAATAACCGGCACGCGGGGGCCGTCTCCCCTCTTTGCCCCGTGAGCGCCCGCCGGCCCGCGAGGCGGAAATGTGCCCGGGGGCTTGCCTTCGCGCATCACCCGGTTACTATCTCAATCGGCCTTTCCGCCACAACCGGTACGGTTCCGGTGGTGGTATCAAACAGGAGTGCATCATGCGCGCGATCCGTTTCCTCGGCCTGGCCCTGGTTCTCGCCCTCGCCTCGTCGGCCGCCACCGGCGACGAACTGAAGTCCGGCCCGGACAAGAAGATCGGCGGCGCCTTCGACGTGAAGGCGATCACCGGTGAGAAGGCCGGTAAGACCCTGTGCTACGTGTGCAAGTTCGGCGGCGAGGGCCGCCCGGCCGCGGTGCTGATCTTCACCCAGAAGGCCGACGACAACCTCGTCACCGTGGTGAAGGCCGTTGACGCGGTCCAGAAGACCAACGAGAAGTTGGGCACTGTGGTGGTGGGCGTGAGCGGCGTCGAAGCGGCTGACTTCGAGAAGATCCAGACCACCCACAAGCTGACCACCCCGCTGACGATCGCGGAAGACAAAGACGGCCCGTCGAAGTACACCCTGAACAAGGACGCGGCCGTCACCGTGGTCGTGTACAAGAAGGGCGGCGCGGTGAGCAAGAACTTCGCGTTCAAGACGACGAAGGAAGCCGCCGAGAAGGCCAAGGAAATCGCCGCCGCCGCCACGGAAGCCGTGAAGTAAGCTCCGAATCGCAAACCCAACACAGGGCTCCCGCCCCGTGCGACGCCCGACGGCCCCTCCGGGGCGAAAACCGAGGAGACCTTTTATGGC
>DASWYH010000084.1:0-3043 GCA_036405095.1 Gemmata sp.
CTTGAACGAGCCATCAGTCCCCTCCACTCTGTGAACCCGTTGTCGGGCGGTCGAAGCCCTTCCGTTTCGTGGGTGTGGTCAGCGCCGAGGACGGTGTTCGCCGGCCGTGGTGCTTGATCTCGAACGCCCGGAGCCGGCGAAGCCGAGTCACCTCCGCCGCGTTCGCCCACACCACCCACCGACCGTTCCCGCCGCGCAACGGCCGCGCGTGCAACCAACCCGACCACCGCCACCGGTGTACGATGATCGGCTTCACGCCCAGACGCTTCGCCAGTTCCGGGAGCCAACACTCGTCGGCTCCCGGCAGATCGCTCGCGTCGCGCACGCCCGGCGGGACGCCGGTCTGACCGAACTTCGCCAGCAACTGGTGCACGCGAGCACCGGTGAACGCGGCCCCGCGAGCCACATGATACCCCTCGCGGTTGAGGGCCGCCGCGATCGCATCCGCCGTCTGACCGTCGCCGCGTAACTCCAGCATACGCGCCCGGAGCTTCTCCAACCCCTCCAGCGCGGTGTACGTCCGCAGGCCCTGTCGAACCTCGTGTCGCGTCACCGACTCGCCGCGCCAGTGGATTACCACCTCGACCCGTTGGCCCGGACCGTGCCGCGTCAGCTCCACGCGCTCGATGAGCAGTCGCACGATCGCCCGCCGGTCGCCGCCGGTCGTGGTCGCGCTACGCCACAGCCCCGGCAGGTCCGCCGCCAGCGCCCCGATCTGCTCCCGGTCCGACGCGCTCAGGTGGCGCGGTTGCTCGGCACGGAACCGGGCGTGGTCTTCCTCCAGCTTCTGCTGCTCCCCGAGCTTCTGCTCCCACTGGCGTTCCAACGCACGGGCCACCAGGCGGTTCTCCGGGTCCACCGCGTCGTACTGGCGCTTGGCACGGTCGGCCTCGTACCCGGCCCGCTCCAGACGCTGCTTCCAGTGCGCGTGCAACTGCTCCCGATCCCGCTCGGCTCGTTCGGCCGCTCGCAGGCTCAACTCCAGCGATGCCGGCTCCATCGCCCCGAGCACCCGCGACTCGATCAACCGATCCGGGTACGCTGCCACCGCGCTCTGACAGCGTGGGCCGCCGTACTCCTGGTACTCGGAATCACAGGCGTATCGCGGGTTCGCGTTCGCCCGCGCGTTCCGCGCCCCCATCGGCTTGCCACACCGGCCGCACCGCACGATCCCGTTCAAGAGCGTCGGGGCGCGACCCGTGACCCCCTTCGATCCGCCGCCCAGGTCGTTGGCCGCGAACCGCCGCTGATTCTCTTCGTACTGGTCCCACGAGATGTACGCTGGCACCTTGTCCTTGAGCAGGCAGACCCACTCCTCCGGCGGGGCGTTGCGGCGCCCCGACTTCGGCTTGTGTGGGGCACGGCGCGTCGGATCCAGCGGGCTGCGACCGTAGATGTGGGCGCCGGCGTAGAACGGGTGATGCAGCACCGCGTAGAGGGAACTCCGTCGCGGTCGTTGCCACACCAGCCGGCCCTTGCCCGGCCCCTTGTACACCCGCAGCCCGAACGGGATGTTGTTCGCCACGAGGTAGGCGTGCGTCCTCGTCAGCGACCCGAGTTCGGCGAACTTGGCGAACACCAGCGACACAACCGCGCGCACCTGCTCGTCGGGGTCCAGAGCGATGCCTCCCTCGGGGGCGCGGACGTACCCGACCGGTACGCACGTGAACAGTTCGCCGCGCCGGGCCTTGTTCAACTTCCCCTGGTGCAGCCGCGCCCTCAGGATGTGCAACTCGGCCTCGCTCATCGGCCCCTTGAGGCCGAGCAGCAGGCGGCCGTTGAAGTCGGCCGGGTCATACACCCCGTCGGCATCGGCGAGGAGGACCTGGAACAGGGCACACAGTTCCAAGAGCCGGTGCCAGTCCGCACACGAGCGGGCGAGTCGGCTCATCTCGCGACCGAACACGACGCCGACGTGCCCGAGCGACACCTCGGCGAGCAGCCGCTGGAACCCGGGTCGGTTCTCGACGGACGCGCCGCTGATCCCCTGGTCGTCGTCGATGACCAGCACCCGGCCGTCGGCCCAGCCCAGGGTGACAGCCCGTTGTCGCAACTGGTACTGGAGGTCGGTCGACTCGCGGTTACTGACGACCTGTTGGGGCGTCGATTGGCGGATGTAGACGACGGCCAGTCGGTCGCGGTGCCGGGGTCGGATCTTGTGCCCGAACGGCGAGGTGGGGGCAACGCGATTCATGCGCCGCCTCCTTCGACCCGTCGGGCGCGGCGAGTCGCTCGGCGAGCATCCGGCCGAGATGGCGGAGCAGTTGCTCCCGTTGGTCGGTCGGCAAGTTCTGCCACCGGGGCGGGGCCGGCGGCGTGGACGGGTTCAGGCGCGGGGGGGCACGGAAGCGGCTGGTTCGGACACGGTGCGGCTCCTCCGGAGTTGCGGGCCTGGTACTCCCGGCACCAGCGTGCCAGTTCGAGCAACGCCCACGGGCAGACGGTCACCGGGGGTGTTGTATCGACCGCGACAACGCGGTCATCGACAGGCGGTCGTCGTCGCCTCTGTCTTGAGGCCCGCGAAGAACGACTCCATCGGTGCGTTGTCCCAGCAGTTCCCGCGCCGGCTCATGCGGCACGCGATCCCTTCCTCTGCTAGCCGACGTTGGTAGTGCGCGCTGGCGTACTGGGTCCGCGATCCGAGTGCGCCACCGGAGCCGAAGACGAAGGCCCCTTGAGGCGGCCGGCCAACGCCATCTCCAGAGGGCCCACCACCAACCGGCTCGTCACCGTCGCGTCCCTCGACCACCCCGCCACCCGGGGGCCGAACAGGTCCTCGAGCACCGCGAGATACAGCCACCCCTCGCGCCTCGGGGTGGACGTCACATCCGCGGCCCCTGGCGTGTGCGGCTCCTCCGGGTTGAACGCCCGATCCCGGACGTTCGGGGCCACCGGCAGCGTGTGGTTCGAGTCCGTCGGCCGGCGGAACTTCCGCTTGGTCTTCGCGGCGATCCCGGCTTCGCCCATGACCTTCGCCACGAAGTGCGCGCTGCACCCGTGCCCGTTGGCCACCAACTCGGCGTGGATGCGCGGGCTCCCGTAC
>DASWYH010000085.1:0-2562 GCA_036405095.1 Gemmata sp.
TGCCGCCGCGTGACAAGATCTTTGGGGTGGCATACAACGATCCGGAGCTGGAACGGGCGATCATGGAGAGCGCCCGGCAGAACCTGAAGCGCCAGGGGACCTACACCCCGGCCCTGGAAAAAGATCTGGTGTTCCCGCTGCTCCCGCAGGTCGACCCGAGCGGGGCGCCGTACCAGTCGAAGACGGTCACCTACGCCCCGCGCCAGTTGCTCATCGAACCGGGGTACGTGGTTCACCGGCGGCTGCACTTCGAGGACCGCAACGCCGAGCGCGCCGGGTGGGACATGGGGCCGCTCTCGACCATCGTATCGGCCGGGCGGTTCTACCGCGGTGTGCTGCTGTGGCCGGCGAGCTTGGCGTCCGGGGCCACCTTCGGCTTCTGGGACACCAGCGCCGGCAAGTGCCTGCCGGGCAGCCCGAGCCCGTACTACCTGTACCCGCCGAACCTGACCGTGACCGGCGGCCTCGCCGAAGCCGGTATCCTCACCGGGTTCTCGTTCCTGTTCCCGTAACAGCCGGGGCGGGGCAAAAGTAAAAAGGCAAAAGGCGGAAGTGGTAGAATTGAAGGCGAAACCGCCTTCGGTTCTGCTGCTTTCGCCTTTTGGCTGTTACCTTGAACGACCCCTGGCTCCTCCCCCGCACGGCGTACCTTCACGTCCCGTTCTGCGCGCACCACTGCGGTTACTGCGATTTCGCGGTGACCGCGGGCCAGGACCACCTCATCGACCTGTACCTCGAAGCGCTCGGGACGGAGCTCGCGGGGGTGGGCGAGCCGCGCCCGGTGGAGAGCCTGTTCATCGGCGGGGGCACCCCGACGCACCTGTCCGCGGACCAGTTGAAGCGCCTGTTGGAAGTGGTTCGGAACTGGTTGCCTCTTCGCCGATCCGAGGGCGACGGAACCCCGCCCTGTGAGTTTTCGATCGAAGCGAACCCCGACTCGCTCACCGAAGAGAAGGCCGCGGTGCTGGCCGCGTTCGGTGTCACCCGTGTCAGCATCGGGGTACAGTCGTTCGCCCACGAATCGCTGGCGGCGCTCGACCGGCGTCACCAACCGGACCACATCGGGCGCGCCGTCGATGCGGTGCGGGGGCACATCTCAACGGTGTCGTTCGACCTCATTTTCGGTGCCCCGGGTGCGGCGCTCGCGGGCTGGCAAGCCGACCTCGAATCGGCCCTCGCGTTCGGCCCCCAGCACCTCTCCACCTACGGGCTGACCTACGAGAAGGGCACCCCGCTCTGGAAGCGCCAGACCCGCGGTCTGGTGACCGCGCTTTCCGAGGACGCCGAACTGGCGATGTACGAACACGCGATGGACCGGCTCACCGCGACCGGGTTCGAGCACTACGAGATATCCAACTTCGCGCGCCCGGGGTTCCGGTGCCGGCACAACGAACGGTACTGGGCCAACGAAGCCTACTACGGGTTCGGGGTCGGCGCCGCGCGCTACGTGAACGGGGTCCGCGCGCTGAACGTCCGCGACACGAAGCTCTACATCCGCAGGGCATTGAGCGGCGAGGACGTCACCTTTCAGCGCGAGGAGCTGCCGCCCCGGGCGCGGGCGTTTGAGACGCTGGCGACGCAGCTCCGCCGGGCGGACGGCATCGAGCGCGCGGCGTTTCACACGCAAACCGGTTTCGCACTCGATGAGCTCGCCCCCGTGGCGCTCGGGGTGCTGCGCGACAACGGCATTGTGACCGACGGCGGCACATTCGTGCGGTTGACGCGCCGCGGGAAATGCGTCGCCGACGCCGCCGTCGCGGAGGTGCTAAAAGAGTCCTGAAGCGGTGAACACACCCGCCTGAGATCGGTGCCAAGACGAGCGCTTATCTGGACGCAAAAGGCACCAACACGAAGCCCCCTTCCCGTCATCTAGAAACACGACCTGTTTGAGCGGTGCGCGGCCTACAAGTCCGCGAAGCACGGTGCCGAACTGAAGAAACTCGGCGCCTGCTCCCGCCGCTCAAAGTCGCTGCCGAGCTGGAAACGGTTGCGGAGCCGGAGCCCCGTGGCGCCGATACGCCATTGGCGCGCCCTCTCGACAGCCCGATCGCCGCGTGGTGCGTCGAGGGCATCCGGGTGTTTATCGACGCGCTCGGGCTCAACGAGTCGGTCGAATATTACCCCAAGGTGATCGGGTGGGGCCTCTCTGCATCGCCCCGGGTGGGGCAGGGACCTCATTCAAACCGGCCCCCCGCGGCGCGCGGCCGGGTCGGGCCAGCCCTCGTGATCCCGACACGGATCACTCAATCAGCTCGAAATTGTCGAAGAAGCCGGCTTCTTCCTGCGGTTTGGCGCGTCGGCCGTTGGCCCCGGTGATGAAAGCCAGGGCCACCACGCGGTCCGTACAGACGACCCGTGCGACCCCATCGTTCCCGCTCAACTCGCACGCGGCACTGCCGAGCCAGCGGATGTGACGGGTTTCCAGGTCGCCCCACTTGGTGTTGTTGATTTGGTCCACTTTGTTGCGCACGTGGGGCGGCACCCCGCTGCCAAAATGCACGATCTGGACCACAACGATGGCGCCATCGCCCTGACCTTCGGTTGTGAATTCCGCAAGCAAAT
>DASWYH010000086.1:0-7371 GCA_036405095.1 Gemmata sp.
GAGGCGCGACCGCGGATCCGCTCCGGAAACGGGTGGCGCACCAGCTCGCCCCGCGAGCGGGGCGGGTCCGGTCACGCCCGCGCGTCGAGAACGGCGCGGACCTTGCCCGCGAGAGCCGTTGGGGAGAACGGTTTCTGGATGAACGCTTCCAGTGGGCCGAGCGCGCCGTCTTGCGCCACGGCCTCGTCGGTGTACCCGCTCATGAACAGCACGCGGATGTCGGGGCGCCGGGTCCGCACCGCAGCGCTGAGCTGCGGCCCGCTCATGTCCGGCATCACCACGTCGGTCAACAACAGATCGATGCGCCCGGCGTGGGCACCCAACAGGTGCAGCGCGTCGGCCGGGGTGAGCGCACTCAGGACCGCGTACCCCTGCACCTCCAGGGCGCGGCGGACGATGGCCCGCACCGGCTCCTCGTCCTCGACCAGGAGCACCGTCTCCGTTCCGCCGGTCGGGGCCGGCGCGGGCCGTGGCGCCGAGGGGTTCGCTTGGCCCGTTGACGGGAAGAGGATCTGGAACGTCGCCCCCGCTCCGATGGTGCTCTCGACGCCGATGTGCCCGCCCGCCTGCTTGACGATCCCGTGGACCACTGAGAGGCCCAGGCCGGTGCCCTTGCCCACGCCCTTGGTGGTGAAAAAGGGCTCGAAGATGTGCTCGCGCACGCCCGCCGCGATCCCGGTCCCGGTGTCGGACACGACGAACTGAATGTACCGGCCCGGCTTCAGGTCCGGGTACCGGGCCGCGTCCTCGGCGCCCAGCTCGACGTTGCGGGTTTCGAGGGTCAGGCGGCCCCCGCCGGGCATCGCGTCGCGGGCGTTCGCGGACAGGTTGATGATGACCTGTTCGAGGTGCCCCAGGTCCGCCCGGATCGGGTCCAGGCCGGGGTCCAGGGCCAGCACCAGCGCGACGTCCTCGCCGATCACCCGGCGGAGCATCTTGCCCGTGTGGGCGACGACCGCGTTGAGGTCCAGCACCTTCGGCTCGATCATCGACCGGCGGCTGAACGCGAGGAGCTGCTGGGTGAGCCGCGCCGCCCGCTGCCCGGCGTCCTGGATCGCGGCCAGCGACTCCCACACGGGGCCGTGGTCGGTCAGGTCGGCGAGGAGCAGGTCGGTGTACCCGTTGATGACGGTGAGCAGGTTGTTGAAGTCGTGCGCGACCCCGCCCGCGAGCCGCCCGATCGCCTCCAGTTTGGCCTTCTCGCGCAGCTTCTCGGCGAGCACCGCCTGCTCGCGCTCCTGCTGGAGCCGGGCGGTGACGTCGTGGAACACGAGCACCGCGCCGTCCACGGTCCCGCGGTCGTCGAGGATCGGCGCGGCGCGGTCGTCGATCGGGACCGCGGTCCCGTCCCGGGCGGTCAGGACCGTGTGGTTGACGAGCCCGACCGCGACCCCCTCGCGGAGCACCCGGTCCACGGGGTTCTCGGCCGGCGCCTGGGTGCCCGCGTCGGTGATCGCGAACACATCCGCGAGCGGCCTCCCGAGCGCCTCGGCCGGACCCCAGCCGGTGAGCGCCACCGCCACCGGGTTCATGAACGTGACCCGCCCGGTGCGGTCCGTGGCGATGACCCCGTCGCCGATGCTCGCCAGGGTGGCCGCGTACCGGCGCTCGCCGGCCCGGAGCCGGCGCTCGGCCCCGTGCTTGTACAGCGCCATCTCGATCGCGGTCCGCAGCTCGCGCTCCTGGAACGGCTTGAGCAGGTAGCCGTACGGCTCGGTCACCTGCGCGCGCCGGAGCGTCTCCTCGTCCGAGTGCGCGGTCAGGAAGATGACCGGGATGAAGTGCTCCGCGCGGACCCGGTCGGCCGTGGCGACGCCGTCCATCGGCCCCTGGAGCCGGATGTCCATCACCACCAGGTCCGGGCGCCGCTCGGCGACCAGCCGGAGCGCGTCGGGGCCGGTGGCGACCGACCCGACCACCTCGTACCCGAGCGCCCGGAGCCGCAGCTCCAGGTCCTTCGCGGCGATCCGCTCGTCTTCGACAATCAGAATCCGGCTCGGCATCGGGAACCTGTCAGCGGGCGAAGGAAAGCGTGAAGCTGGTGCCGCCGGAGCGGCCGACGGTCAACTGGCCACCGAGCTGCTCGGTGAGGACGGTCACTAACTGGAGGCCGAGGGACTGGGCGCGGTCGACCGAGTGCCCCTCGGGCAGCCCCACCCCGTTGTCCGACAGGGCCAGCTCGAGGGTGCCGCCCGGGGCGCGTTCCCGGAGGGCCACCCGGATCGTTCCGGGGCGGCCCTCCGGAAATGCGTATTTGAGGGCGTTCGACACCACCTCGTTGACGATCAGCCCGCACGGGATCGTTTTTTCGAGCGGGAGCGGAACCGGGGCGATATCGAGTTCGAGCCGGACCCGGTCCGTGTCCACCCCGTACACGCGGAACAGGTACGCGACCAGCTCGCTGAAGTAGCGGGTCGGGTCCACGCGGGCCAGGTCGTCGGACCGGTACAGGGTCTCGTGAACGAGGGCCATCGCGCGGATCCGGTTCTGACTCTCGGTCAGCACCGCGAGTGCCGCCGGGTGGGTGACCTGAGCGGTCTGTAGGCTCAACAGGCTGGAGACGACCTGAAGGTTGTTCTTCACCCGGTGGTGGATTTCGATGAGCATCGCCTCCTTCTCGCGAAGGGAGGTCACCAGCCGCTCGTCGGCCGTTTTCCGGGCGGTGGTGTCGTAGCTGACCCCGACGAACCGGGCGGCCCGGTCCCCGGTTCGGGGCACCGTGGCCCCGGTGCTATGAACCCAGCGCACCTCGCCGTCGGGGAGCTGGATGCGGAACGCGCCGTCGAAGTCCTTCCCGGCCTCCGCATCGGCCAAGGCGCGCCGGACGAGCGCGCGGTCGTCGGGATGGACCCGATCGAGCACCGTTCGGAGGGTCCCATCAAACGTGCCCGGGGTGAACCCGAACAGCGCTTGTTGGCACTCGTTCCAGCGCACCCGATCGGACCCGAGTTCCCAGTCCCAGGTGCCCATGCGCCCCGCGCTCAGGGCGAGCCGCAGCGACTGCTCTTTGGACTCGAGCGCCGCGCGGGTGCGGACCGCGTCGGTCACGTCGCTCACCATCGACAGGACGCCGACGAACGTGCCGTCGGTCCGGCGGAGCGGGGTGTTGTGCCACTCGCACACGAGCACCGCCCCGGACTTCGTCACGTTGCGGTTGACGCTGTGGGCGACCACGTCGCCCGAGCGGAGCCGGGCGCTGACCGCGAGCACCTGTTCGTGGGCGTCGGGGGGAACGAGGGTCAGCAGGGGGCGCCCGATGATCTCGTCCGCGGCGTACCCGAAAATGGACTCGGCCGCCGGGTTCCAGCCCGCGTACCGGAGATCCGCATCGTACAGGATGTAGGCGAGCGGCATCCGGGCGATCTGGAGCTGGAGCTGGGCTAGCAGCTCGTCCCGTTCGGCCTCGGCCCGCTTGCGGTCGGTGATGTCGCGGATGATCGCAGTGAACCGGCGGTCCGGCCCCGTGCCCCAGGACGCCAGGGCGATTTCGACTGGGAACTCGGTGCCGCCCTTGCGCACGGCGACCAGTTCGACCACCCCCGCGCGCATCCGGGACGAGCGGGCCAGGTCGAACGCGGCCAGTGCCGCCGCGTGGGCCGCGGCGAACCGCGCGGGGATGATGAGTTCCACGGTGTGCCCGACGGCCTCGGCCGCGGTCCACCCGAACACCCGCTCGGCCCCGCGGTTCCAGTTCTGAACGGTGCCCTGGGGGTCGGTGGTCACGATCGCGTCGGGCGCGGCCTCGACCGTCTCCCGGAACCGCTCCTCGCTCTGCCGCACGGCGGCCTCGGCCCGGACCCGGTCGGTGATATCGAACGCGGTCAGCGCGACCCGCTCGATCGCGGCGCCGGTGCGGATCGGGGACAGCGCGACGGAGTAGGTGCGCCGGTCCCCGGTCCCGTCGGGTGCGGCGAGTTCTCCGGTGAAGGTGTGCCCGGTGGAGAACACCGAGGCGAGGATCGCGGCCCCGGGTTCGCGATCCGGTTCGGCCAGGAGGTCCGTCAGGGGGCGCCCCAGCAGGTCGCGGATGTGGCGCCCGGCGGACGCCCGGTTGGCGTATCGGATCGCCCCGCTCGGGTCCAGTTCGAGGATAAAAGCGTTGGTGTTCGCCGCCAGCGCCTCCAGCCGGGCCGCCTGGGCGCGGGCCTCCTCCTCGGCGCGCTTCTCGGCCGTTATATCGGTCAGGAACCCGTTCCAGACCGTGTCCCCGGTCGCGCGAGGCGGCTCGGGGAGGGCACGCCCCCGCACCCACCGAAACGCGCCGTCCCGGGCCACGATGCGGAACTCCGCGACCCACGGGGTCCGGTCCCGTTCGGACACGCGGATGGTGTCCTGAAGGGCGGGCACGTCGGCCGGGGGGACCATGCGCCACAGGACCCGCGGGTCCGCTTCACCTTCTTCGGGCTCGATCCCGGTGAGATCGCGGACCCCGGCGCTCACAAACGGGAAGCACTCGGACCCGTCGGCCCGGCGGACGTACCGGTACACCATTCCGGGAAATGCGTTGGCGATCTGGCGGAACCGGCCCTCGCTCTCCTGGAGCCGGCCCTCGGCGCGGTGCCGCTGGGTGCGCTCGTGCGCCACGGCCAGTACGGCGCGGGTGCCCGCCGGGAGGCGCCGGCGGAAGCGCGCCGCGAGCCAGGCCCCCGCGCTTCCGCTGACCGCGCGCACCCGGAACACCATTCCGTGAGAGGGGGGGGCTTGTTCCACCACCGCCGGGGGCCGGCCCGAGTAGGCGGGGAGCGCACCGAGCGCGATGGCGAGCGAGTCCCAGAACAGCTCCGGCGGCGGTTCGCCCTGCTCGCGCAACGTGACCACGAGCACCACTGCCCCGTCTCCGGGGCGGGTGAGGACAACGTCGAGGCACGGGAACAGGCGCCCGAGGGCACCGGTCTTCGGGTCCGCGACCCGCGCGAAGCACCGGGTCGGGTCGGCCCACGGCCCCTCGGCGAGCGCGCGCGAGGATGTGGATACGAAGAGGGACGCGCTCAGTTCAACGAATTCGTCCGGGGTGAACTGTGCGGCGCAGTTCCGCAGGAATATCAGGTACTCGCCCCACGAGACCGTGGCCCCCGGGCTCTGGAGGTCGCGGAGCGTGCGGTTCAGTCCCGCGAGGAAGGGCTCGATCGATCGTCCGAGCCGGTGGGCGAACGCGATAGCGGTTCGGAGCACCGCACCGGAAACGTGTTCGCGCGACGGAGGAGGGGGTGACATTGGCCCTCCCGGGCGCGGGGCGTCCGGCGAGTGGGATCACGACCGCGGGTGAGATTAAGTCCCGACAAGTATAGGAGCCGAATGCCGATGCCGCCGTCCAGAATTGGAGAAGGCCGCGGAGTTCCGCCCCGCGGCCTTCAAGAATGTTCCTGACTTTCCGTTTCTACCGCCGTGCTACTTGGCGCCGATCGCCCAGAGATAATTGTACCCGCGGAAGTAGAGGCGCCCGTCGGCGGCGGCGGGGCCGGCGAACACCTTGTCCGGGAGGGCGTTCGTCGCCAGTCGTTTGAACTGCTTGCCGGTCGCGATCACGTCCGTGGTCCCGTCCTGTGCGGTCACGTACACCTTCCCGTCGCCCGCGAGCAGGTTCGCCCAGTGCGACCCGCGAGACAGGTTCTCCTTGTAGATGACCTTTCCGGTCTTGGCTTCGAGCGCCCAGAACGGGCCGTGGCCGGTGACGTAGAGCACGTCGCCGACGCGCACCGGGGCCACCACGTCCGGCGTCCGGAAGCTCGCGCTCGCGGGCTGGCGCCACAACTCGGCCTTGTTGTCGGGGTCGATGTCGCCCTTCGCCCCGACCGGGTTGAACCCGACCGTCGGGCCGTCCTTGCAGGAGGGCACCACGATCAGGTCCGGGGTGACGAGCGGGTTGGACACGAACCGCCAGGCCCCGCTGGACTTCGGGTTCAGCCCGGTGACGCGCCACACCTCGGAGCCGTCGGTGAGCTTGTGCCCGGTGCAGTAGTCGTTGCCGTGCGCCACCAGGAGCGGGCCGCCCTCGCCCTCCCAGATGAAGGCCGACGCGTACACGTCGGGGCTCTCGCCCTTGCCGTACCCGCGGCGCTCGACCTTCCACACCTCTTTCCCGGTGAGCGCGTCGAGCGCGACGAGGAGCTGCGCCCCGCGGTGCATCACCTGGAGGTACAGCTTGCCCTTATACAGAACGGGGGTCCAGTGGATGCCGAACTGGATGCGGAACTTGCCGTACTGTTGCAGGTCGCCTTTCCACACCTCCTTGCCATCGACGGTGAAGCACGCGAGGGTGCCGTTGCCGGAAAACGCCCACACGTGCTTCCCGTCCGTGGAGCACGAGGCCGACGCGTCGGAGGCATCGGCCCCGGACGGGTTCTTGTAGCGCGTGGCGCCGGTTGCGGAGATCGGCGTCCGCCACTTCTCCTTGCCGTCGGTGCCGGCACAGAGCAGCACGATTTCGTCACCCGCGACGGAGGTGAGGAAGATCTTGTTGCCCCACACGACCGGGGTGCCGGCGCCCATCCCCGGCATCTCGAGCTTCCACACGACGTTCTTGTCCGCGCCCCACTCGGTGGGCAGCCCCTTTTCGGCGGAGACGCCGTCGTTTTTGGGGCCGCGCCACTGGGGCCAGTTGTCGGCGGACGCGGTGGTCGCACTGGCGGCCACACACAAGGCGGCAACGAAGAGCAGGCGGTTCACGGTGTGACGTTCCTTGACGGTGCGGGAAGGCGGGTGCAGTGAACGTACCCGGTTTCGGGGCGCGATTCAACCGGCTGGGCAGAAATGAGAAGCGGTGCGTGGGGCACGGTTCTTGAGCCCGGGGAGGGCTTCTGACGGGTAGCCCGGAGCGCGGCCCCCTGATCCGACCCGGCGCGATTTTGCACGGGCCGAGCCGGTCACGAGTTCGTGTCGTCGTGAATGCGCACCCGTTTCCGCGTTCCGTTCGGTCGGCCCGAGGGGCGAACCGCCGCGTGACTGGAAGTCGACCCGCGGCCCGCTTACAACACCTCCTGATCTCCGTTCGGTGTCTCGACATCAAAGAGGTGCGCCCGTGGGCGTCGTGGTCCAGAAGTTCGGCGGGTCGAGCGTGAAGGACGCGGACAGCGTCATGGAGGCGGCCCGCAAGGCGATCCGCGCCAAGCACGCGGGCGACAGCGTCATCGTGGTGGTGTCCGCGCAGGGCAGCACCACGGACGACCTGATCGCCAAGGCCGCGGAAATCACGGCGGAGCCGTCCGCCCGCGAGATGGACATGCTGCTCGCCACCGGGGAGCAGATCTCCATCGCGCTGACCGCGATGGCGATCCAGGAACTCGGCGAGCGGGCCATCAGCTTCACCGGGCCGCAGGTCGGCATCGTGACGGACCGCACCCACCGCAAGGCGCGCATCAAGAAGATCGACAC
>DASWYH010000087.1:0-3607 GCA_036405095.1 Gemmata sp.
TGTCGTACGGCAGCTCCTTCCGTTTCGTGTCCCACTCCTTGCAGTACGCGATCACCTCGTCGATGCTCGGGCACACGCGCTCGTGCGGGTTCACCGGGAACCCGAACTCCTTGAGCTTTGCCAGAAGATCAGACTGCTTACCGATGGTTAATCCGTCGATGGCGCCGGCGCCGTAAGCGAAGATGGCGAGCTTTCGTTTCGCGCACTCTTTCGGGTCGAGCAGCTTGAGGGTCCCGGCGGTGAGGTTGCGCGCGTTCTTGTACGCGTCTTGCTTGTTTTTTGCCTGCTCCGCGTTGATCCGTGCCAACTCGCTCCGGGTCATGTAGACCTCGCCACGAGCCTCGAACACGCTCGGCGGGGTCGCGGTGTTGAGCTTCAGCGGGATCGCCCCGATGGTCCGGACGTTGTGGGTCACGTCGTCGCCCACGTTCCCGCTGCCGCGTGTGGCCGCGAACGCGAGCATGCCGTTCTCGTAAGTGATGGACATCGACACGCCGTCGATCTTCAGCTCTACGACGTACTCGACCACGGCTTTCGCGCCGAGGGCCTTCTTCACGTCCGCGTCGAACTTGCGGAGGTCAGCTTCGTCGTAGCTGTTCTCGATGCTGAGCATCGGAACCTTGTGGGTGATCTGCTTGAACCCCGGGATCGGCGCGCCGCCCACCCGCTGCGTGGGGCTATCGGGCGTGACCAGTTCGGGGTGCTTCTTCTCGATGTCCGTGAGTTCTTGGAGCAGCTTGTCGAACTCGCGATCGGAGATCGTGGGCGCGGCTTCGACGTAGTAGAGGTAGTTGTGGTGGTCGAGTTGCTTACGGAGTTCGCTGGCGCGGTCCGCAGATGAGGCGGAGGGTAGGGCGGCAGTTTTGGCCACGGCAGGACCTCGATTGGTGTCGGTTATCAACACCGGGATTGTGCCGCGAAACGGGTCTCAGGGCAAGCTTGGGAGGCATTTACGGCGCCGCCGGCCAGTTTCGGTGCGCCCCCGGCACCGCCGAGGGGCCGGAGTACGTGTTCGCACACGGAGTCCATGCGGGTGCGAGGCCAACAACCGCAAGCGGAGCGCCCACGAATTGCAAGCACTTGAGGGGAAGCTGCGTGCCCCGGCGACCGGGTCCCTCCCGGGCGCCGGAACCGGGCTGGCGTGCGCCCTCTTGAGGGGAAGCTGCGCTCGTGCCCCGGCGACCGGGGCGAGCGTGATCTCGGCGCACACTGCGCCGGCCGAGGACGCGTCGGCATCCGAGCTCGCTTGACGCGACCGGCAGGAGAGGGCCTCCAAAAGAGGAGAGCGAAATGGGCGCCTTCGCCCGTTCGTTCACACGGCCGAGAATCGGTTACTTCACAAGAAGCGCATCGCGGGCCAACTCGCCCAGCGCGCCCTGCAGAACGGCCCCGACGCTCGCCCGCACCTCGTTCGCGTCCGTGATCGGTTGCCCTGCGCGTTGTAACGTCAGCTCGCCGCCGAGCGCGCAAGCGGTCAGGGCTTCGACGAGTGCGGGTCGGTCGCGGGTGCCATCCAGGAGCGGCAACAGGCGCCGGTTCAGTTCGCTCAAGTTCACCGTTTCGTGCCGCCGGTTCGACACCGACTCGCGCCCGTTCGCCGCGCCGATCCGCGCGTGAACCAGAGCAACAGGGTGCTCGCTTGGGGCGCGTGCGAAGTGGACCGGCGCGGCGTGCAACTCGATAAGGTCCGATGAGATGTGCGCGTTCAGCACGTTCAGCGCAAGGGTCTGCCGGTCCTCGTCTGATGCGCCCCGGCCGAGTTTCGCCGCCGCGAGGTCGGGCAGGTCCGCGAACGGGACCGTTCCGGGCCACGCTTCGATGAGCGCCAGCATCGCGGCCTTGAAAACGGGACCGCTCGCGGAAATCACCATCCCGCTTCGGCTCTGAAACTGCATCGCGGACTTGGCGCCCGGGTCCGTGGTCCGCCCCACCGGCTTCGCCCCGCACGCGACGTGCAAGCGGTGAACGCGCTCGGGCACGATCTCCCAGTTGGGCACGTTCTTGGCGCGCACCAGGAGCGTTTCGCGGAACGTGCGGTTGCGCACGAAATCGAGGTACTGCTCCGACTGGATCTGACCCGGCGCGAGTAGGGCCAGGGTTTTCTGGACATCGGGACCGAAGTTGCCGGTCAGCATCGTGTTGATGCGCGACTCGCCGAGGTAGCGCAACCCGTGCGGCTCGGCCCGCGCGATGAACTGGTGGAAGTACAGCGGCTGGTTGAACTCTTCGAGCTGTTCGTGGTAGAGGTAGTGGTCGGACTGGTGCTTCAGCAGTTCGAGTTCGGAGCGGAGCAGCACCCCGTAGGCGCCACTTTCTTTTTGGGTCGTTTGGGCCAGGAAATCGAGCAGCGCCCGGGCCTGGTTGATGCGCTGTTCGGGCTCGTCGAACTGGAGCGCGTGGTAGCGCATCATGTCGCGGATCATCCCGCGCATGTGCCACCCCGGGTACGTGTTGTACGAGACGAACGCGATGCCGTTGGGCGTGAGGCAGCGGGCACACACATCGAAAACGGCCCCCTGCACGTCCGGGGGAACCCACGAGAACACCCCGTGGCACAGGACGTAATCGAACGGACCGTAGGAGTCGTCCACGTCGGTGATGCTGGCGTGCAGGAGCCGCACGTTCGTCAAACCGGATTCCTGCACCACCCGCACCCCGTCCGCGATTTGCTTTCCCGAGAGGTCAACACCGACGAACTCGGCGCTCGGGAGCGCCTCGGCCATCGGGATCAGGTTCCCGCCCGCAGCGCACCCGAGTTCGAGCACCCGGCACCGGGTCACGTCCGGCGGGGTCAGCCCAAAGAGGGTGGCAACCGTGGCGAGTCGGGACGGGTGCGTTTGTGGGTACGCGAAGCTGTCATAGGGCACGTCGTCGTAGCTGTTACCGGCGGGAGTATCGCTCATGGTGCGGTTACTGTAACGCGGGACCGGCGCGTTGACCCGCGGGGTTCGCAATTGGGTGCTGGTCAGACGGCGGGGGAACCGGTATCATCGGCGGCATCCCGCCTGAGATTCCCCATCTATAGCCGAGGCCGCAGCGCATGTTATCCCGCCGTGCAACTTGGGTGATCGCGTTCGTTGGGTTCGCGGCGGGCGTCGCCGCGATGCTCTCGACGGCCGGGCGCGCCGTTCAGGCGCAGCCGAAAGCCCCGGTCGTTACGCCCGCCCCGCAAGCGCCCACGCTCACCACACCCGCCAGCCTCGGGGCGAAGCCGGGTGAAGAAGTCGAGCTGGTTCTCACCGGCACCAACCTCGCCGACCCCACCGGGGTGCGGCTCACCTGTCCGGGTAAGATCACCGTTCCTTCGGACAACAAGAACGCCACCGATCCCGCGAAATTGCGGGTGAAGGTGACGGTCGATGCGAAGTGCCCGATCGGGCTTTACACGGTGCGCGTGGCGACCCGGCACGGCGTCTCGAACGCACGCCCGTTCGTCGTGGACACGCTCCCGTTGGTCGCATCGACCAACGCGAACCGCTCGAAGGACGCCGCGCAGGCGGTGACCGCCCCGTGCGTCGCGAGCGGCGCGGTCGCGGCCGAAGCGTCGGACTTCTACAAGGTGAAGGTGGCCGCCGGGCAGCGGCTCGCGTTCGAGGTGCTGGCCCGC
>DASWYH010000088.1:0-2067 GCA_036405095.1 Gemmata sp.
GCTTCAAGGTCTTCGAGTTCCTTCGCGAGTGCCGCGGCATGCGTTTTTCGCGCGCGCGCGATCTCGCGCTCGGCCTTGTCGCGCGCGGTGCCGAACGTTGTGGTCAGTTCCGCTTCGGCCGCCGCTCTTGCGCGTGCGGCAGCGCCGAGGTTCGCGAGCGCGGCCCGTTGGCGGTCGAACAGGTTGTCGGACATGGCGGCACCGTGATCGGGCGAGGAGACGGACGCACTCAATAAACGCGAACGCGCGGAGCGATGAGACCCGCTACGACGGGAACTCGCAGTCCTGGCGGATCTGTGTGAACAGCACCGCGAGCTGGTCGATGGCCCGGAGCGCGTCACTAACCGCCCGGTCGAGCGGTTCCACGACACGCTCGTCGTGCTCGTGGTGAACGGTATCGTCCCACGTGTCGAACGTCTCCGCCCACTTCGCGCGGGCGGTCTTCTGGGCGTCGTAAATCTGGCTCCGCGTGGCCCCGAACTTCATGACTGGCCCCCGGTTGAAGAACCACTCGTCCCAGAGAAGGGAAGGGGGGAGCCCACCGCACCCCCAACGCGCTCTGAGGCGGGAGGCAGCTCGTTTTGCCCGGCGGGCGCGTCCGCTCTCCCGTTCCCTTCCGGGCGAGCGTCCTCTCCCGTTCCGGCCGCGGGGGCGGTGGAGGGTGGCGGCGGGGGCACGCTCGGCGCCGGGGCGAAGTCCGCGCGGAGGCCCGCGTAGCTCTCCAGAGCCGCGATCCGCCGGTTCAGCTCGGTGAGTGCGTTGGGCAGATCGGCTTCCAGCATCGATTTGAGCCGGCGCGACGAGCCGGTGAACATTTCGTCAACCATCTTCGGCAGTCGCCCGAGCCACCGGCGCACCGTTTGGACCTTCTCTTCCGCGTGTTCGAGCCGCCCCTTGGCGAGCCGCAGGGCCTTCTCTTGAACGGTGCAGTCGGGGTCGCGCCCGTCCCAGTTGGGGAACTTCCGCTGCGACAGCTCGGCCTTCGCGCGGACGACCTCCTCTTCGCAATCGCGCACCGCGCGCTGCCAGCGTTTGAGCTGCTCGTCGAGCCAGTCGTAAGCCCGGCGGATCTCCAGATCGACCCCGGCCATCGCCTCACTCAGCCCGTCGCCATAGGTGGTGAGGGCCGCGTGCCAGTCGATCACCGCGGCAATGGAGCGGACATCTGCGCTCATGCGAGGGCCTCAAGTCGGAGGGGCGACCGGCGCCGGGTCCGAGTGCCAGGAGCCGCGGCAGCAGTGTGTCACCGTTCGGCTTCACGATCCCGCACGCGGGTCAACGTTGCGAGAGGTACTCTTCGATCCGCTCGGCCTTGCGGAGCAGGAACGGGACGTGTTCCTCGGACATGGTGAGGAACCGCTCCATGACGAGCACCGTGGCCTCGAACTCCTGTCGGAACCGGTCGTGTTCCTGGTCGCGCCAGCTATCGCCGAGGGCGGTGAGTTGGCCGTGAAGGCCGGCGAGTGCGGACTGCATGTCGGCGTTGAACCGCTTCAGGTTGCTGGCGAACCGGCGCACTTCTGACGGGTCCACGATGGCCTGGGACATGGCGTAGCGATCTCCGCGGGCGAGACGTGTTGGGGAGCTATTCCAATAATACCACGGCCGCGCCCGAAGTGTTGGCGCTACCGTGCCGTTTGCCCGCTTTTGCCCACGAGCGGGGCGGCAAATGCGGTCGGTTCTGGGTCTTGGGGCGCTCGCAGCAGAAGCGCCCTCGGCTCGGTTGCAGGGTTGCTTCGGTTGAGTGGCGAGTCGGCATCGCGGGTGCCTCGCCAAGGCCATCGCGTTCGAACGCGCTTTGCCATCAAAGATTGTGTCTATTAAGATAATATATCTATTTTAACCTTGTACAAATAAACATCTATTGTCATAAGGTGGCCCCCCTGCTGGGGTACGTAAAGCAGTGGGCATGCGGTCCCGTCGGATCGCCCGGCTACCGAAAACCGTTTGGAGGGTGACGGGGGAAAGGGTACAAACGTTCTTCACGGCGGGTGCGCGGGTTCGCAGATCGTGCTGTGGATTCGCGAGCGATGATGCGCGAACCGGGACGCTGGGGCGCAGCTGCTT
>DASWYH010000089.1:0-10819 GCA_036405095.1 Gemmata sp.
TGATCGTCGCCATCACCGAGGGCATCCCGGTCCTCGACATGGCGAAGGCCAAGCGGTACTTGAAGAACAAGCCCGGCGTGCGGCTGATCGGGCCGAACTGCCCGGGCGTGATCACCCCGGGTCAGTGCAAGATCGGGATCATGCCGGGGCACATTCACAAGCCGTGCGGCCCCGGCGAGAAGGGGATCGGGGTCATCAGCCGGTCCGGTACGCTCACCTACGAAGCCGTGTTCCAGCTCTCCGCGCTCGGGCTGCCGCAGAGCACCTGCGTGGGCATCGGCGGCGACCCGGTCATCGGCACGAACCAGATCGAGCTGCTCGAAATGTTCGAGAAGGACGAGGGCACGTCGGCGATCCTGATGATCGGCGAGATCGGCGGCAGCGCCGAGGAGGCGGCGGCCGAGTACGCGGCGAAGCACATCAAGAAGCCGCTCGCCGCGTTCATCGCGGGGCAGACCGCGCCGCCGGGGCGCCGGATGGGCCACGCCGGGGCGATCGTGAGCGGCGGCAGCGGCAAGGCCGAGGACAAGATCGCGGCTCTCGAAGCGGCCGGGTTCGTGGTCGCCCCGACGCCCGCCGATCTCGGGAGCGCGGTTCAGCAGGCCATCGCCAAGAAGAAGTGAGCGCGGCTTGTGGTTCGGGCCGCCAATTGGCGGCCCGAACCGCAACCGTCCGTCTTCGGGCTCGCTTCTCCAGCGCCTTCAACTTCTTCTCTTGCGCCGCAATTTCGTCTCCGAGCGCCTTCGGCGTTTTCGCCACGAGCGCAGCTCGGGCCTTTGCAAGGTGTTCTTTTAGCTCGGCGACCTCCTTACTGGTTGATGGGGGGCGGGTCCACCGCCTTCGGTGCAACGGGCCGCGGGTTCGGCACCGGGCGCACCCCGGCTGCCTTTGCGTCCTCCAGGCGCTTGCGAGCGAACTTCACCTTGACCTCGGTCTCCTTCAGCTCCGCGATACGAATCTCGAGCTGAGCTTTAGCCATGTCGAACTCGTACTTGGCATCGTGATCCTCTCGGGTACCCTTGGCGGCTTTGTTAAGTAACTCGTAGCGCTGGTTCGTCGCTTCCACACGGATCTCAGCCGCTTTGATGTGCGCCTTCTTGACCTCGCGCTGGGCCTCCAACACCTCCGCCTCTTCTTCGAGCTGGGCCATCTTGGCGGCAGTTACCGTGAGCGGGCGCGCCGGTAGCGGCTGGATCACCTTGGGCTGCGCCGGCTGGGCCGGGCGCACGGCCTTTTCGTCCTGCGCGGGCGCTATCAGCCCGCCAACAAGGACACACGTAACCACGGCGAGTACGGTCCAACGCATTGACACGTCCTCCGAGTGTGCCGGCTCGAACGCACCGAGCCGAACGGCGCCCACCATCATACCGTTCGGACCGTCTCGGACGCGAGACCGTTACACGGCACTCCGTTGGTCAGTGAGTGAAGGTCGGATCGAGCACGCGACCGAGAAACGGAACCGAGCCGTTGCCCCACCTGCTGAAGCCCGGTGCCCAGTTCGACGGGCTCGGACAACTTCGGGTTCGCGGGCCGGCAACCCGCACGTGCTCGTTGTGGCGCCACCGTCGGAGAGCCGCCGAGCGCTGAAACGCGCGGGGTTCCGTCGGCCCGAAGTGGCGCCGGTTCGCCGTTCCCAATTCTCCCCCGGTGTGCGATGCTGAAGGCTCAAACGCGACCCCCGGCAAACGAGGCGCCCACATGCGCTGTGCTTTTCTCGCCCTCCCGTTGTGCTTCGTGCCCCTGGTTCTCACGACCCCGTCGCGCTCCGCGCCCGCCGCGGCCCCGGCCGACGCGCCCCAGGCCCCGAAGCCGGACGCGAAGGAACTCACGCGGTATGCCGAGGGCTCCCGCTACACGCAGGACGGGTGGGTGGTGCTGCACATCGAGGGCGAACCGTACCCGCGCGGGTATCAGCACGGGCGGCTTTTGGCAAAAGAGATCGCGGCGTACATGCGGATGCTCGGGACCGAGGCCAGCCCGAAGGCGCCCGCCGACGGGTGGAAGGCCGCCCGCACGCTCGCGAACACCTTGTTTCTTCGCAAGATCGACCGCGAGGTGCTGGAGGAAATGAAGGGCATCGCCGAGGGCGCCACCGACGCCGGGGCGAGCTACGATGGGCGCGACATCGACCTGCTCGACATTGTCGTACTCAACACCTGCATGGAGATCACCTGCCTCGACCCCGCGCTCGCCACAATGCCCACCGGGCTGGAGGGCAGGGTGTTCCCGCGCCACGGGCGGACGAAGGCGCCCGCCCCGCGCCCCAAGAAGGGCGAACACTGCTCCGCGTTCATTGCCACCGGACCCGCGACGAGCGACGGCAAGATCGTGTTCGGCCACATCACAATGGCCGGTTTAACCGCCGGGCCGTTCGTCAACTACTGGATCGACGTGACCCCCAAAAAGGGGCACCGGTTCGTGATGCAGGCGTTCCCGGGCGGCGTGTGGTCGAGCCAGGACTATTACATCAACGATGCGGGCATCCTGCTGTGCGAAACGACCATCGATCAGACCCCGTTCGACGCCACCGGGCTCGCGCTCGCGAGCCGCGCCCGGAAGGCCATTCAGTACGCCGAGAGCATCGACGCCACGGTGAAAACCCTCTCCGAGAAGAACAACGGGCTGTACTCCAACGAGTGGCTCATCGGCGACCTGAAGACGAACGAGATCGCCATGTTCGAACTCGGCACGCGGGCCAGCAAGCTCTGGCGCAGCTCAAAGAACGAGTGGTTCGAGGGCACGAAGGGCTTCTACTGGGGCTGCAACAACGCGAAGGATCTGGCGGTGCGCCTGGAAGCGCTCCCGGCGGACGAAGCCGACAAACCGGACAACACCGAGTGGAAACCCGACGCCCGCGACAAGGAATGGCTGAAGCTTTACAAGGCGCACGCCGGGAAGATCGACGCCGCGTTCGCGCGGAAGGCGTTCACGAACGAAACCCTCGCGCAGGATACGGCTCTGGATGCGAAGTACACGACCGCGGAGCTGGCCGCGAAGCTCTCGACGCACGCGCTGTACGGCCCGCCCACCGGCAAGACGTGGAAGCCGACCAAGAAGCAACTGCACCACCACCCCGAGATCGTGGCGCTCAAGCCGCACCCGTGGACGGTCCTCACCACGAAACGGTGAGGTCACCGCGCCGCTCTGTCGAAGGCCGAGCCGCCCCGGCCTTCGACAGAGCGATGTTGTGCCCCGTCATCGTTCGGCTACTTCTTGTCTTCCTTCACCTCGACCTTGCCCTTGGCGAACGTGGCCTTGAGGAGTTCGACCTCCTTGAGCGCGTCTTCTTTCTTCTCGTGCGGCACGTACCCGCCGGCGACCGGCTTGCCGGCCGCGTTCAGCACCCGGAACCGCCACCCGTCCGGGGCCTTCCACACCTCGACCGTACCAACTTCGCCGTCCTTTTTGTTGGTGCCCTTTTTCTCTTCGCCTTTCTTGTCCTTGTCTTTCTGAAGGGCCGGGGCCGACGGCAACCCGACGGACACGACCAGCGCGACGATGGCGGCGAACGGCGCGAGCGCGCGGAACGCGGTGAACATGGGACCGATCCTGGGGTTAAGGGCAGGGGTTGAGGGAGAACGCGCCGCAGCGGGTCCGCAGCGCGGGGCCGGATTATCGCACGCGAAGGGAGGAGCCGCAAGAACTGCGTCACACGGGCAAGAGGTCGCTCACGGGCACCGCGAACCCCGGAATGACCGGCAGGGCGGTCAGCGTATCGGTTGCCGCAAACACCGTCGGCGCCCGGTTCGCTTGGTGCGCGGTGACGGTTCGCGCCTCGGGGTCCGCGACCCACACCAGCACGACCCCGGCGGCGAGGTAGTCGCGCACTTTGGCGTCAACCTCCGGTTGCGAATCGTTCTTGCTGCGGATCTCGATGACGAGTTCCGGGATCGTCGTGAGATACCCTTCCGGGGACATGAGGACCGGCAGTTGTGCCGCCGACACGAACGCTGCATCGGCACCGACAAGGTGATCGGGGTAGCGGCGAAGAATGATGCCGACCTCGGCGAACGCTTCGCCCAACCCTTTTTCTTCCCCTTCGGTCGAGAGGTAGCGACCGAATTTGAGTTGCAACCGACCGTGAACGCCCCCGGGAGGTGACATGACAACCAAGTTCCCGTTGTGGAGTTCGTACCGCACATCTCCGGACGCGAGGCGCGACGGCAACATCGCCACATCGGCGAGGGTGAGGAGCCGAATGCCGTTACGAACCAACACGATCGGCGCAAGTGCGGCGGTGCTCATGCCCCGATTCTACACCGCCGGGCGCTTCAGGTGCCAGTCGGTTGCGGCTTCGTACATGCGCGCGATGCGGAGCAGCTTCTCCTCCTCAAACGGGGCGCCGAGCAGTTGCAACCCGATCGGGAGGCCGGTTCTGGTGAACCCACACGGCATACTCAGGCCCGGAATGCCCGCGAGGTTGCACGACACCGTGTACACGTCCGAGAGGTAGAGCGCGAGCGGCTCGTTCGACTTTTCGCCCGCCTTGAACGCCGCGGTGGGCGTGGTCGGCCCCATCACCACGTCGCAGGTGGCGAACGCGTCGTCGAAGTCCTTCTTCACGAGGCGCCGCACTTTGAGAGCTTTAACGTAGTACGCATCCTTGTAGCCGCTCGACAGCACGTAGGTGCCCAGGATGATGCGCCGTTGCACCTCCGGGCCGAACCCCTCGCCGCGCGACCGCGAGTACGTGGCGATGAGGTCGCCCTTTTTCTCGGTCCGGTGCCCGTAGTGCATCCCGTCGAACCGGGCGAGGTTGCTGGACGCCTCCGCCGGCGCGACGATGTAATACGCTGCGAGCGCGTACGGGCTGTGCGGCAGCGACACGTCCACCAGCGTCGCGCCGAGCTTTTCGTACTCGCCGAGGGCCGCGCGAACGGACGCTTCCACTTCGGGATCGAGCCCCTGGCCGAAGAACTCCTTCGGGACGCCGATGCGCAAGTCCTTCACCGGGTCGTTCACGCTTTTGGTGTAGTGGGGCACCTTCTCCGCCACGCTCGTGCTGTCGCGCGCGTCGTGCCCGGCGATCACCTCCATCATCAGCGCGCAGTCCGAAACATCGTGCGTGAACGGGCCGACCTGATCGAGCGAACTCGCGAACGCAATCAGCCCGTAGCGCGACACGCGCCCGTAAGTGGGCTTCATCCCGACGATGCCGCACAGCGCCGCCGGTTGCCGGATCGAACCGCCCGTGTCCGTGCCCAACGAGAGCGGGGCCTGGCACCCGGCGACAACGGCGGCGCTCCCGCCCGAAGAGCCGCCGGGAATGCAGCTCACGTCCCACGGGTTGCGCGTGGCCTGGAACGCGCTGTTCTCGGTGGACGAGCCCATCGCGAACTCGTCCATGTTCGTTTTGCCGAACACGATTGCGTCCGCGCGCTTCAGGCGCTCGACCGCGTCCGCGTCGTAAGGCGGAACGAAGTTCGCGAGGATCTTGCTCGAACACGTCGTCCGAACGCCCTTCGTGCACAGCACGTCCTTGACGGCGACGGGGACACCGGCGAGCCGGCCGAGCGGTTCGCCCGCGGCGCGCTTCGCGTCGATGGCCCTCGCGCTGGTGCGCACGGCCTCGGGGTCGGGGGGCAGCGTGAACGATTTGAGCTTGCCTTCGCGCGCGGCGACCGCTCCGAGGAACGCATCGGCGATTTCGAGCGCGCTGGCTTTGCCTTCGGCTTGAAGGGCGAGCAGCTCCGTTGCGGTCTTCTCGATGAGGCTCATGGCAGTTCCGGGTGGTCGTGAAGTCGTGGCGCCGCAAGTCCTAACGTCATAGGCCGGTAACGCCGACTCGGATCGGCTTTACGATCGGCAACGTTACGACTCGTTTAATGGCTGACGGGTTCGTCGGTGTCGAAGACCGCCGGCACCCCGAAGTAGTCGCCGACCTTGCTCGGCGCGTTCTGGAGCGCGGCATCGGGGGGCAGCGAGGGCGTCGGCTCGTCGGGCCGGAACACGTTCTGCACCGGGAGCGGGTGCGCGAGCGGTTCGACGCCTTCGGTGTCGAGCTGGTTGAGCTGGTCGATGTAATCGAGGATCGCGGAGAGCTGCTGCTGCATCCGCGCGAGGTCCGGCTCCGACATTTCGAGCCGCGCGAGCTTCGCGACCTTCGCGACCTGTTCGAGAGAAAGGGACATTGCGTTTCGCCTGGATGTTCGCTGCGCCGAATCGGAGTTGATTATAGGGGCGGGGCGAAACGAAACGAGCCGGAAGCACGAGCGACGGGCACCGTTTGCCTTCGCTCGAACTTCCGGCTCGTCGAGCCGAGATGCGCACTCACCCGCACTTCGCAACTTCGGCCGCACGGCTCGCGCGAACGAGTTCCACGAGCGCGTCGGCGCTCAGCCCGATGTCCGCGAGCAGCTCGTTGCGCTCGCCGTGCTCGATGAACTTGTCCGGGATGCCCCGGCGCACCACGTTCCGCGTGTCGAGGCCCGCCGCGTTGGCCGCTTCCAGAACCGCGGACCCGAACCCGCCCTCGGTCGTGCCCTCTTCGACCGTCACCACGAGCGGCAGGGACTCGATCGCGCGGAACATCGTCTCCTTGTCGAGCGGCTTCACGAACCGGGCGTTAATCACGCCCATGTGAACCCCCTCCTCCTTCAGCTTCTTCGCCGCGGCGGTGCAGTTAGAAAGGAGCGTCCCGAACGCGATGAAGCACCCGTCCTCGCCCCACTCGATCACCTCGGCCTTACCCAACTCGATCGGGGCCGGGGCGTCGGTGCGCTCCACCTTCTCCAGGTTCGCCTTCGGGTAGCGGATCGAGACCGGGCCGGTGTGCTTGAGGGCGAACTTCAGCATCCCGGCCACGTCGGTCTCGTCCCCGGGGGCCATGCTGGTCATGTTCGGGAACAGCCGCATGTAGGGCACGTCGAAGACGCCGTGGTGCGTCGGCCCGTCCGGCCCGGTGAGGCCCGCACGGTCCATCAGGAAGGTGACGTGCAGGTTCTGGAGGCACACCTCCTGGAAGATCTGGTCGAAGCTGCGCTGGAGGAACGTGCTGTAGATGTCCACCACGGCGTTCGCGCCCGCCTTCGCCATGCCGGCCGCGAACGCGACCGCGTGGCTCTCGCAGATGCCCACATCGTGGAACCGGTCCGGGAAGTCCTCGCGGACCTTTTCGAGCTTGTTGCCCTGGCACATCGCGGCCGTCATCACCGCGATCGTGGGGTCGTCCTGCATCGCCTGGTGCAGCGCGAAGCTGACGGCGTCCGTGTACCCCTTCGCCCCGCCCTTCTTGAACGACACGATCGCGCGGTCCGGGCCGACCTCGGCGAACACCGGGGGCGTGTGGTAGGTGACCGGGTCCTCGGCGGCCTGGGGGACGCCGTGCCCCTTGTTCGTGAGCACGTGGAGCAGGATCGGCCCCTGTTGGGTCTTCAGGTCCTTCAGGATCTTGCGCAGCCCGACGAGGTCGTGCCCGTCCACCGGCCCGAAGTAGCGGAACCCGAGTTCCTCGAACAGCATCCCGTCCTTGAGCCACGCCTTGAGGCCGTCCCGCATCGCTTCGAGCGACGAGCGCGCCGCCTCCCCGATGAGCGGGACGTTGTTCAGGATCTGGTTGATCCGCCGCTTGCCGCCCTGGTACAGCCCGGTCATGCGGCACTGGTCGAAGTACTTCGCGAGGCCGCCCGTGCGCGGGCAGATGCTCATCTTGTTGTCGTTCAGGACGACGAGCGTGTTCTGCCCCATCCCGCCGATGTTGTTGAGCGCCTCGAACACGATGCCCGACGGGAACGCGCCGTCGCCGATCACCGCGACCGCGTAGTTGTCCTTGCGGCCGAGCAACTCGTCGCCGGCCTTGAGGCCCGACACGGTCGAGACGCTGCACCCCGCGTGCCCGGTCATGAAGAGGTCGTACTCGCTCTCCCCGGGGTGCAGGAACCCCATCAGCCCGCCCTTGGTGCGGATCGTGTGGAACTGGTCGTAGCGCCCGGTGATGAGCTTCTGGGGGTAGATCTGGTGCCCGGTGTCCCAGATGAGCCGGTCCTTGTCCTTCGAGAAGTCGAAGGCGAGGTGCAGCGCGAGGGTCAGCTCGACCACCCCGAGGTTGCTCGCGAAGTGCGCCGGGCGGGCGGTGAGCACCCGGACGAGCTCGTCCCGGATCTCGTGGGAGAGGCCCAGCAGTTGCTCGTCCGAGAGCTTCTGCAGGTCGGCCGGGGACTTGATCTGCGGCAACAGGTTGGTCGTCATGTCGTTCCCCTGCGGCAAAGTGTCCGGCAACTCGTGGCGAGCGACGCATTCCGGGTGGAGCACCGGCGCGGTTCCGGTCGGTTCTTCGTTCCGGGTTCGGCCCTCATCACTCATCACCGCTCACTTCTCCCGTGTGACTACATACCGGGCCAAATCCGCGAGCAAGGTGCTGCCGAGCTGTTCGGCAGCGGCCACGGCGTGTTCGCCCAGTTCGGTGGCCCGCCTCCGGGACTCCTCGATTCCGAGGAGCCCCGGATAGGTCAACTTTCCGCGGGCGGCGTCTTTGCCCACCCGCTTCCCGGCCTTGTCGGCCGTGCTCTCGACATCCAACAGGTCGTCGGTCACCTGGAACGCGAGCCCGAACGCGTTCGCGTACTCGTCGGCGGCCTTCAGCGCCTTCGGGTCGGCGCCGCCGGCGCGCTCGGCTTGTGCCGCGAACACGCCCAACCGGAGCGACGAGCGGAACAGCGCCCCCGTCTTGCGCCGGTGGATGTCTTCCAGCGCGCCGCAGTCGGAATACACACGGGTCGATGCGATGCGCCCTTCGGCTTCGAGGTCGAGCGTCTGCCCGCCGACCATCCCGACCGCCCCGGCGCCCCGCGCCAATTCTACACAACTAACCGCAGCGGTCCGGGGCGGGTAACCCGCGCCGATCACCTCGAACGCGCCGGTCAGGAGCGCGTCGCCGGCCAGGATCGCGAGCGCCTCGCCGAACTTCTTGTGACACGTCGGCTGGCCGCGCCGCAGGTCGTCGTCGTCCATCGCCGGCAGGTCGTCGTGGATCAGCGAGTACGTGTGGATCATCTCCACCGCACACGCGGCCGGCAGCGCCAGCTCGGTCGCGCCCCCGGCCGCCTCGCACGCGAGCGCCACCAGCAGCGGTCGCAGCCGCTTGCCGGGCGAAAACAGGCTGTACGCCATCGCCTCCGCGAGCGCCGGCGGCGCGTCCCGCGCCACCTGGGCCAGCGCGGTGCGGAGCGCCCCTTCGACCCGCTCCTGGCGCGACTTCAGCGCGGCCAGCAAGCGCTCGGACGCCGATTCCGAACCGCCCCGTTCCGGTGGCACGGGAGGAGCAATGTTATCAACTTTGCACTGCAAAGCTACCCGAGTTTGGGCGTCATCGGTATGTGATCCCGCGGTCATTCGGTTATTCCCGGGTCGCGTGGGGGCGCCGGTGCGGGTTTGCGCACGGCGGCCTTCGCGGTTTCGATGGAGGCGACGTGGTCGAACGGTTTGAGTTCGGCCCCACCTTCTTCGTTCAGCCCGGCGAGCAGTTTCACCTTTTGCTCGGCGCCGCGGAGCTGGCCGTAGCACTGCCGGAGCAGCGCGACCCCGCGCTCGTAGCGCGCGAGGGCGTCTTCGAGGGTGGTGGTGCCGTCTTCGAGTTCGCGCAGGATGCCGTCGAGTTCGTCAAGCGCCTGTTCGAACTGAACGGGAGGTGGGGCCGGTTCGGGCATCGGTTTGCGTCCCATCCCTGGGCGATAAGATCCGAAACTCGAAGTGCGAAATCCGGAGACCGCGCCGGCGAGTTACTCCCCAACAGCCGGGTTCGGATCTCGTGTTTCGGGGTTCGTGCTTGCCGCTTCGGTGGCCGTGACGAGCGAACGGATCGTACCGCTGCTCACGCGCGTGAGCAGCACGTCGCCGGGGCGCAGCTCGTCCACCGCGCGAACGAGGCGACCATCGTTCGTGTGCGTCAAACTATAACCGCGGCTGAGCACCTGCAAGGGGCTTAACGTTTCTAACTGTGCGGAACGCGCGGCCAGTTCTTGTGCCGCGTGAACCAGTCGCTGTTTCGCGGCACGTGTCAGGCGCTCGGCGGTGTCGTCCAGGCGCTGGCCGAGGGCGTGGATTCTCTGGAGCGGGAGCCGGAGCGCCGGGCGGGTGGCGAGCTGATCGAGGCGCTGTTTTGTGAGCCGGAGCCGGCGCTCCGCGGCCTGGTTCATGCGCGCGCGCAGGTCCGCGAGCGCGGCGAGAAGCTCCTGGCGGTCCGGGGTCAGCGCGATCACGGCCGCGGTGGGCGTTTCCGAACGGTGGTCGGCGACGAGGTCGGCAACGGTCACGTCCGTTTCGTGCCCGACGGCGGAAATCACGGGCACGTTCGAGTTGAAGATTGCGTCCGCGACCACCTCCTCGTTGAACGCCCACAGGTCCTCGGCGCTGCCGCCGCCGCGACCGAGGATGATCGCGTCGAAGTGGAGCTTCTTGTTCCGGTGGAGCCAGTTGAGCTGCCGAACCGCGAGGGAGACGTCTTGCGCCGCGCCTTCGCCCTGAACGCGGGACGGGCGGACGATGAGTTCGGTGAAGGGCCACCGCTGGGCGAACACCTCGATCATGTCGCGCACCGCGGCACCCGTGGCGCTCGCCACGAGCCCGACGCGCCCGGGCGGGCGCGGTAAGGCGCGCTTCCGGGCGGGGCTGAAGTACCCCTTCGCGAGGAGCTTTTCCTTCAACTGCCGGAGCGCGAGTTCGGTGCCGCCGACGCCCTTCGGTTGCACCTCCTCGACGACGAACTGGTACTCGCCCTTGGGGTCGTACACGGTGAGCCGGCCGCGGGCGATGACCTCCATGCCGTTTCTGAGGTCGAACCGGAGCCGCAGGTTGATGCCCCGGAACGCAACCGTTTTGATCT
>DASWYH010000090.1:0-23736 GCA_036405095.1 Gemmata sp.
GCCCGAACAGTCCACGGATTCCGCCACGGTTGACGCCCGCGCCGACATCTACTCGCTCGGCTGCTCGCTGTACGTGTTGCTCACCGGGAGGCCGCCGTTCGAGGGCAAAACGGCACTCGAAATCATCAGCAAGCACCAAACGGAACCGATCGTCCCGCCCGAAGTGGTCGTGAAGCGGGTGCCCAAAGCGCTCTCCGCGATCCTCCTGAAAATGTTGGCCAAGAGACCCGCCGAGCGGTTCCAGTCGATGGACGAGGTGATCGCGGCACTGGAGGGCTTTTTGGGCCTGGAACGGACCGGCACGTTCAACCCGAAGGAGGAGCAAGCCGACCAGTTGGAAAAGTGCGCCCACCAGTACCAGTTCCGCTCGAAATCGGGCCTCAAGCGGTCGCTCACGTTCGGGTTCTTCCTGGTGTGCGTGCTCGGCGTCGTCGGGGCCGCGGTCACGTGGGCCGGCGGGGCGCTGCTGTTCGTGGTTACCCTCTTCTTGTTCGGGCTCCTGTGGCCGTGGCTGGGGTTCGCGTTCGTGGCCGCCGGGCTGGGGTTCGGGTTCTGGTTCCTCACCGACCGCGCCGCGCAGAAGGCGCAAGAAGCGCCGCTCGCCGAGTCCCGCGAGTTGCTCCGCGCGCTCCGCCTCCAGGGGCTCGAAGAAGGCGCGGTGCGGCAGTTCGTGTGCACGTTCAGCGGGCCGCACTGGGAGCCGCTGTACGAAGCGCTCTTCGGTTATGAAGCAATGCTCGCCGCACGCGCGGGACGCAAGGGCCACACGGGCGAAACCGGGAAGAAGTACGCAACGTGGCGCGATCCCGTCGTGCAGTGGGCCGATGCCCGCGTGGAAGCGCGGCGCGCGGCACGGGAACTGGCGCACCTCAAGAAAGTGGAAGCCAAGGCGCTCGTGGCGGAGGGCGTAAGCAAGGCCGACGCGAACGCCCAGGCCGAAGAAATGGCGGGCGCGATGGTCGCCCAGGCCGAAGGGGCGAAGCAGGCCCGGGCCGCGGGCAAAGAGGTCAGTGTGCGGGAACTGGTGGCCTCGGCCCGCGAGCGCCGGCGCCCGAAACCGGGTACCACCATCGCCGGCAAGAAGCACCGGAACCTGCGGCTCGGCAATATGTTTAACGACTGGTTCGGCCGGCGGTTACGTCTCGCGCTCGGCGCACTGCTGTTCGCCGCCGGGCTGCTCTGGCTGAGTCAGAACAACCTGCTCCAGGGGAGCAAGGTGTTCGCCGCGATCACCCAGGGCAACATCGACGCCGCGCAGCAGGCGGCCAGCGCCGCGGGCCAACTCACGACCAAACCCCTCGCGCTCCCCGGCGACGTGTGCCCGGCGGAACTGAAGCCCGCGCTGAACTCGTGGGCGCTCCCCGCAACGGGACTGCTCGTGCTGCTGAACGGGGCGCTCTACTTCGGCTGGCGCCCATCGCTCGTGACCGTGCCCGGGGCGCTCGTGGCAGCGTTCGGTCCCACCCTCGGCGTGCCCCCAGTGGCCCCACTCGCCGCGTCTCACGTGAGTCTCATTGCCGGCGCGGTGCTGATCGTGGTCGTCGCGCGGTTCCTACGTCAGTAGGCGAAAAACAGGCCATGAGGGGCGCACGACAGGCAAATCGGGAGCGAATGCAGAGACGACAACTTCATAACAATACTATTCAACTGGCTTGACTTCATAAACCACTATTGACTGGCCATTATCCGCTCATCCGGTACTGGCTCGAAACGGTTCGATTGGGGCGGGTCCGGTGGGTCCGTTTTGGTGGTCGGACACTCGGTTTGCTTCGCGCGGGGGGACCGGGTATGATGCGCGTGCCTCTGCGGTGTTCGTGATGCGTCGCATTCAATTGGCGAACCTACACTAACCTGCTTGGGAGCCTTTATTTTAAGGCTCGGGCCGCACGCAAGCCCGTCCCCGGTTTCGCGCCGGGACTGTAGCGGGATCCGTAACGTTCGGGCGAGGTTCCCTTCTCAATAGCGGGTTCCCAACCGGCGGCGCACACGGCACAGGTGGAGGCACTTTTTCTTTTCCACGCATTCGATTTTTTCTTCGCGGCCCACTCACGTCTCCCTCTTTACCCGCTCAAATCGGTTTCCGGCAACGGATTACGACCGATGGGGCGGGTCGATTTTTTCTGCACAGCACAGCCGCATTCGGCCCTTGACTGACGGGACAAAAAAAACCGCGTCGGCCCGAAGTGCTTAAAAATCCAGCTTTTGAGGAAAGTGTCGAATGACACCGCGTTAGCAGTGCCTTCTCCGTTGACACAATCGTCACAGCGGGTATCGTTCCCCCCATGACCGAGACGCAACCGACGAGAGGAATCGGGATGACCGTCACCCGACGCGTGCTCCTGTCCAAACCACAAATCCCACGTCGGAGCACCCGCCCCGGCTCGTCCGCGACAGCCACGCGGTGACGGCGGGCGTGGCCCCACAACTGCCACACGAGACCGCATCGAGCCGCCGGCCCACAACGGCGGAACCAGCATAACAAAAACAACACGCGATTGGCTCACGGCCCTCGGGCCGCGGAGAGAACGTGTTGTCACGAAGCACGGCACCGGGCCGGTTCGTGGCCTTTCGCACCCGCCGCATGGATGCGCCGGGAGTGGTGTTACGGACGACGCCCGGGACGGAAACGCTTCCTCCGCCCCGCTGCGAAAGGTCACAACGAACGGGATCGGACCCGGTTGTGTGGCCTGTGGCACGGACGCCAAGGCAGGCTGCGGCCGACTCACCCACGGACGGTGTGAGTCGGCCGCTCTTATTTCCAACCACACATCTTGAAATCGCTCAGGGCTGCGAGGCGTTCAACCCGTTGGGGTCCGCGCACCGCCTTTTCCCCCCGGCGGGAGCCCCGTGTTGCCGAGATCTTCGACATTGCGACTCGGGACCGTTAAGATTAAGAGCTTCGATTCGGTACAACAGCAGGTACACGCTTCCCCGCGCACCTAACGGGTTTCCCATGCCGATCCCCTTTTCACACCCGTTCCTCGACCTCGCCCGCGAGCGCGTCGTGATCCTCGACGGGGCGATGGGCACGAGCCTGCACCGTTACCACCCGACCGACAAAGACTGGGGATACGCGCCGAGTGGCAAATCGCTTCTGAACCTCTCGGACGCGTTGGTGTACACGCGCCCGGAGTGGATCGCGGAGATCCACCGCGGGTTCCTCGCGGCCGGATGTGACGCCATCGAGACCAACACGTTCAACGCCTCGCAGTTGGTGCTCGACGACTTTGATATGGGCGCGCGGCTCGACGAAATGAACCGCCTGAACATCCGCATTGCAAAGCAGGTCGCGGCCGAGTTCTCTACCCCCCAGCGCGCACGATTCGTTATCGGCAGCATCGGACCCGGTACGAAGATGCCGTCGCTAAACGAGCCGAGCATTTACGCCGACTTCGACCAACTCGCCGACTCGTACCGCCCCCAGCTCCGCGCCATGATCGAAGAGCGCGTCGACGCGCTGCTGATCGAAACGTGCTTTGACCCGCTGCAAGCGAAGTGCGTCGCGGTCGTGGCAATTGAGGAGATGAAGCGCCACGGCGTGCGGCTTCCGCTGATGGTGCAACTCACCATCATCGACGAAAAGAAGAAGATGCTCGCCGGCACCGAGATCCCCTCCGCGCTCGTCACACTCGAGCCGATCGACGAGATCGATGTTATCGGGATGAACTGCGGGGTCGGTCCGGATCTGATGAACGACGACATCCGGCACCTGTGCCGGCACACCTCGAAGCTCGTGAGCGTGCTGCCCAACGCGGGGTTGCCCGAAAAGCGGGGCGACGAGACCTTCTTTCCGATGGACCCCGATACGGTCACGCGCTGGCTGACCCGGTTCGTCACCGAATACGGCGTGAACATCATCGGCGGCTGTTGCGGAACCGCGAAGGAGCACCTGGGGGCGGTGTGCGCTCAGCTCCACGGCAAGAAGCCCGCGCCGCGCACGCCGGTGTACCTGCCGGCGGTGTCGAGCCTCCAGAGCGCGCAAGAGCTGATCGTGGACCAGAAGCCGCTGCTGGTCGGCGAGCGGACGAACACAAACGGCTCGAAGAAGTTCAAGCAACTCCTCGAAAAGGGCGACTGGCACGGGCTGGTGGAGATGGCCCGCGAGCAGGAGCGCGAGGGCGTTCACGTGCTCGACGTGTGCGTGGACTACGTCGGCCGCGACGGCGTCCGCGACATGAAGGAGGTCATCAAGCGGTACAACGAGGTGCTGACGAAGCCGATCATGCTCGACAGCACCGAGACGGCCGTCATTGAGGCCGGGCTGAAGCTCTGTTCCGGCAAGGCCATCATCAACAGCATCAACCTCGAAGACGGGCGCAAGACGCTCGACCCGAAGACGCGGCTCGCGAAGAAGTATGGCGCCTCGCTCGTCGCGCTAACCATCGACGAGAAGGGCCAGGCCACCACCGCGGAGTGGAAGTTCGAGGTCGCGAAGCGCATCTACGACATCGTCGTCAACGAGTACGGCATCCCGCCGACGGACCTGCTGTTCGACACGCTGGTGTTCCCGGTTTCAACCGGTCAGGAGGACCAGCGCAAGAGCGCGCTTGCCACCTTCGAGGCGATTCGGCTCATCAAACAGAACCTGCCCGGGGCGCTCACGCACGTTGGGCTCTCGAATTGCTCGTTCGGGCTCGCACCTTACACCCGGCAGGTGCTAAACAGCATGTACTTGCACTATGCGCTGGAGTACGGGCTCGATTCGGCGATCCTGCACGCGGCCAAAATCATGCCGCTGGCTTCGATCGACGAGCGGGGGCGCGAGCTGTGCCGTCGGCTGTTGTTCGATGAGCGGGTGTTCGACGCCGCCGGCAACTGCGTCGAAGACCCGCTCCAGATGCTCATCGAGCACTACGCGGACAAGAAGAGCGAGAGCAAGAAAGGCCAGTCGCTCGGCGACACGGCCGAGGAGCGGTTGCGCCAGGCCATCATCCAGGGCCGCCGGGAGTCGCTCGTCGCGGACCTCGACGCGGCCCGCGCGAAGCACTCGCCCATCGACATCATCAACAACGTCCTGCTCGACGGGATGAAGGTGGTCGGCGAACTGTTTGGCAGCGGCCAGATGCAGCTCCCGTTCGTGCTGCAATCCGCGGAGGTGATGAAGGCCGCGGTTGCGTACCTCGAACGGTTCATGGAGAAGGTCGAGGGCGCCGAGAAGGGCAAAATCGTCCTCGCGACCGTGAAGGGCGACGTTCACGACATCGGCAAGAACCTCGTAGACATCATTCTCACGAACAACGGCTACAAGGTGTACAACCTCGGCATCAAGCAGCCGGTGGACGCGATGATCTCCGCGTTCAAGGAGCACAAGGCCGACGCCATCGGCATGAGCGGGCTCCTGGTGAAGTCCACCGTCATCATGAAAGAAGACCTGGTGACCCTGAACGAGCGCGGCTTGGCCCCGCCCGTGATCCTCGGCGGCGCGGCCCTCAACCGTCGCTACGTGGAGCAGGATCTGCGCGCGATCTACCGGGGCGAAGTCTTCTACGGCGCGGACGCGTTCGAGGGGCTGCACGTGATGGACGAACTCGCGCGCCGCAAGAAGTACGACGTCGGCCGCGCGAGCCGCGCGATTGCGAAGGGTGATGACGGGGGCCAGGGCCGCGGGATGGGCAGCGGTGGGACCGCAACACTCGACGGCCCCCCCCACGCACGCACCGCCCCGCGCACGCCCCGCGGCGACCTGCCGCCGCGGTCCCCTTCCCTACCGAGGGCGCCGGACCGGCCCGCCCCGCCGTTCATCGGGTCGCGAACACGCACCGATTTCGACATGAACGAGGTGTTCAAGTACATCAACGAACTGACCCTGTTCAGCACACAGTGGGGGTTCCGCAAGGGCGGGGTGCGGCCCGAGGAGTACGCCAAGCAGATCGAGGAGGTCGCGAAGCCGGCGCTCGCGCGCCTCAAGGCGCAGTGCCTCGCCGAGAACATCTTGCGGCCCGCGGTGACCTACGGGTTCTTCCCCGCGGCCAGCGACGGCACCCGGCTGACCATTTACGAAGACGATCACCGCACGCCGCACTGCACCTTCGACTTCCCGCGCCAGGACTTCGGTGAGTTCCTGTGCCTGAGCGATTACGTCGAGCCGGCGCGCGACGGGAAAGCGGTCGACTACGTCGGGTTCATGGCGGTGACGATGGGCCGCGAGGTGACCCGCGTCGCGCAGGAATGGTACGCCGCGAACCGCTACCAGGACTACATGTTCCTGCACGGGCTGGGCGTCGAAAGCGCGGAAGCGCTGGCGGAGTACTTCCACCAGCAGTTGCGCCGCGAGTGGGGCATCGGCGGCGACGACTCGCCGGCGGTCCAAAAGCTGTTCAAGGGGCACTACCGCGGGTGCCGGTACTCGTTCGGTTACCCGGCGTGCCCCGCCCTCGAGGACCAGAAACAACTGTTCGAGTTGATCGACCCGACCCGAGTCGGGATCACCCTGAGCGAGCAGTTCCAGCTCGAACCGGAGCAGAGCACCACCGCAATCGTGGTGCATCACCCGGACGCGAAGTACTTCGTCACGACGCGCGGGGCGGGCGGCGCAACCCCCGAGTGATGCGGGGCGAACCCCGCCCTTGTGGGCGGGGGCCGCTCGCGCCTGCTGCCCTTCTTCTGGCCCCGCCTCCCCGCCCTTGTGGGCGGGGGTCACCGCGCCGCCCAATTTTGTGTTCTATCCTCCCTTGGGGTCGTCCCTGCGGTCTTCATGCTCTCAGCGGTGAGCTACCTTGATTCCACCCGATGTCATGATCTGCATCGCCGGGCTGCGCGTGCTGTACGGGAATTTCGCCGCGGTCGATGGCCTGGATCTCGACATCCGCCGGGGCGAACTGTTCGGCCTCCTCGGCCCCAACGGGGCCGGTAAATCCACCAGCATCCGCGTGCTGATCGGGCAGCGCCAGCCGAGCGCGGGAACCGTCACCATCGGCGGGCGCGACATCGTCCGCGAGTGGGCCGAGATCAAGCCCATGTTCGGGTACGTTCCGGACCGCGAGAACCACTTCGAGGAGTTCACCGGGCGCCGCAACCTGGAGTTCTTCGGCCAGCTCTACGGCGTGCCCCGGCTGCGCGCGGCCGAGGTGCTGAAGATGGTCGAACTCGACGAGGCCGCGGACCTGCCCGTCCGCGGGTACTCGCTCGGGATGCGGAAGAAGCTGCTCCTCGCCCGCGCGCTGCTGCACGAGCCGCAAGTCCTCTACCTCGACGAACCCACCGCGAACCTCGACATCCACTCGGCGGAAGTCGTTCACCGCATCCTGCGGGAGCGCGTGAAAGCGGGCGCGACGATCGTCCTGACCACCCACGACATGGACGAGGTGGAAAAGATCTGCGACCGGGTCGGGATCATGGCCCGCGGGAAGCTCGTGGCGCTCGATTCGCCCCTGGCCCTGAAGCAGCAGCACACCGAGCGCAAGGTGGACGCGATCCGCGACGACGGCGAGCGGTTCGTCTTCGACTTGGACACGCCCGCCGGGCGCGCGGGGCTCGCGGATCTGGTCACCGCCGGGCGGGCGCTGAGCATCCGCACCCGCGAGTTCGACTTCCACGCCACGTTCTTGAAGCTCACCGGCCTTTCGTTCGAGTAGCCCTCAGTGGTCCGCTCCCAGTGGCCCGTCGGCCCACCGACCTGCGACCGAGAAACGGACCGCACCGCGACACGGAAAGCTGACAACTGAAGACTGATAACTATGCGCTGGTACATTCTGAAAGCGCTCGTGCGGAAAGAGGTCGCCCGGCACCTGGCGAACCGCGGCGGGATCGCGCTCGCGCTGCTGCTGGTCGCCGCCGCGGTGCTGCTCTCGGTGTTCGCGCCGCGCGAAGAGGCTGCCGCCGGCACCAGCATGGTGGGCGGGGTTCACCACTGCTTCGTTGAATTCGATGAGGCCACCCCGCTGATCAAGCACCTCCAAGCGAACGTGCCGCCGGAACTCAAGGGCCAGGTGGTGTTCCGTGAGTTGCGCAAGCCCGATCAGATCGACGACGTGGTCCGGTACGATACCGGCACCGGGGCGATCCAGATTCGCCAGCCCGAGAGACCCGGGACCCGCACCGCGGTCCACATCTCGGTGTGGCACCCGGACGGGGAGTCGCTGGCGCTGGCGCCCTACGAGCAGTGGATCTGGAAGGAGACCCGGCGGGCCTTCGCGCTCGAAGCCGCGAAGAAGCTGCCGGGCGCGAAGCTGCCCGAGGAGCCGGCGTTCGACCCCGAAAACAAGTGGCTCGTGATCGAGGCGCACAAGCGGTTCCAGGATCAGGTCGAAGCCGCGCGCAAGGCCGAAAATGTAACGGCCCATCGGCCCTTGGTCCCGGATCTGACCATCGAGCGCCGCGGGTTGGGCGGGAAGGTGCTCGACTTCCGCGCCGCAATTGCAACCGGCATGGTGGTGTTCGCCCTGTACTTCGCGTGCGTGTACCTTCTCCCGACGCTCAACTGCGAGGAGCGCGAGCGCGGGGTGCTTCTCGCGCAAGCGCTGTCGCCCGCGTCGCCGCTGGAACTGCTGGTGGCGAAGTTCGTGTTCTACCCCGCGTTCGGACTGGGGCTCGCCGCGACGCTCGCCGCCATCTACAAACCGGAAGTGCTTTCGAGCCTGTTCTTCTGGCTGGCGCTGCTGGCGGTGGGGGGCGGTTTTCTGGGCATCGGGATGACGATCGCGGCGTGGGCGAAGACGCAGCGCGCCGCGTTCCTGGGCGGGATGTGCTACCTGCTGTCGGTGTCGATGCTGCTCATGATCTGCTCGATCAACGGGATCCCGTTCCTGTCCTACATCGCGGTCGAGTTCCACGGCCCCCGCATCTTACACGCCGCGCTCAGCGGGACCGTCGAAACGACCCACTGGCGGCACCTCATCGCAGCAATGGGGTTGGCCGTCGCGTGGATGTTCGCCGCCGGGTGGGTGTTCAAGCGCCGCGGGTGGCAGTAACGGCGGGGCCGCGGCCAACGGCGCGGGGCGTTTCTCGGATCGGAGCGCAGGTGCCCCGTCACGTCCCTCACACCGGTGCCGCGCCCAGCTCCGCCAGCAGCGCCTTGACCTTCGCGCCGATCGAATCGCGCACGGCGCGGAACTCCTCCGGCGGCATCTCGCGCGGGTCCGGGATCTGCCAGTCGAACCGGCGCTTCGCCTTCACCAGAGGGCACGCGTCGCCGCACCCCATCGTCACGGCGGCGTCGATGTCTTGCCCGTTGAAGTCGTCCAGCCCCTTTGAAGTGTGTGTGGTGAGGTCGTAGCCGAGTTCGGCCATCGCGGCCACCGCCTTCGGGTTCACCTTCCCGCTCGGGCGGCTCCCCGCCGAGAGCGCGTCTACGTCCGCGCCCCCGTACATGGCGGCGAACGCCTGGGCCATCTGGCTCCGGTTGCTGTTCTCCACGCACACGAACAGAACACGAATCTTGTCACTCACAGCACGCCCCTTTGCGACAGCAGCCCGGTTTCTGAATGACCGCGCACGTGGGGATCGCAGCGGCGGCGCCGAGCAGCGGGGCCACGAGGTAGATCCACACGTGTTGAACGCTCCCGGACACGATTGCGGGCGCGAGCGAGCGGGCCGGGTTCATGCTCGCACCCGAGATCGGCCCCGCGAAAAGTGCTTCGAGCGCGATCACCGCGCCGACGATCACGCCCCCGAGCGCCCGCACCGACGGTTCTGCAATGGTTACCGCAAGGACCACGAACACCAGCACGGCGGTGAGCCACACTTCGAGCACGAACGCGCGCCACGGCGGCCCGTGCGGGAGCGTCGCCCCGAGGGTCGCGTGTTCGGGGAACATCGCGAAAAGGAGCCCGCTCGCCGCGAACGCCCCGACGAACTGCGCGGCGATAAAAGGCCCCACCTGCCGTCCCGGAACGCGGCCCGCGAGCCACAGCCCCACCGTCACGGCCGGGTTCAGGTGCGCCCCGGACACGCTGCCCACCGCGTAGACCATCGTCAGCACCACCAGGCCGAACGTGAGCGCGACCCCGAGGTGCCCGATCTTGCCGGGGTTCGCGGAATCGAACACGATGGCCCCGGTGCCCGCGAAAACGAGGACGAACGTGCCGAACAGCTCTGCGCACAGGCGGCGGGTCACGGGCGGCTCTCCGAGGGGATGCGTAGATTATAAGGCGCCGGCGCGCGATCGCCCCTCGTTCGGTGCCCCGCGCCGGCCTTCGACCCGTCAGCCCCCGCGAAACCCATGCAGCCGCCGTTCCCCGAGCCTTACGAACACGACCACCCGCCCGTGCGCAACGTGAACCAGGTGGTCACCGAGCGCCTCACCTGGGGCGAATGGGCCGCCGACCGCGTCGCAAGCGCGGTCGGGTCGTGGTGGTTCATCGGCACCCAGTCGGTGCTGCTCGTCCTCTGGGCCGGGCTGAACGCGGTCGCGTGGATCGAGCACTGGGACCCGTACCCGTTCATCCTGCTCAACCTGTTCCTCTCGATGCAGGCCGCGTACACCGCGCCGATGATCATGATGAGCCAGAACCGCGTTGCCGCGATGGACCGCCTCCGCGCCCAGAACGATTACGAGATCAACCTCAAGGCCGAGGAAGAGATCCGGGTGGTGTTGCAGCACCTCGAAGGACAGAGCGCGGTGCTGTTACAGGTGCAACGGGAGCTGCGCGAGCTCAAAGCCCAACGCGCGCAACCGGGGGAGCCCGCGGGAACCGCCAACAGGGCCGAGGGGTGACCCGGTTACGCCCCGAACGCTGCGAGCCGGGCCACGAGCCCGGCTTTCACCTGAGGCCACTCGCTCGCAACGATTGCGAACACGACCGTGTCGCGCAGCCGCCCGCCACGAACGATCATGTGCGCCCGCAGCGTGCCCTCGCACCGCGCGCCGAGTTTCGCGAGCGCCGCCTGCGAGCGCGCGTTGCGCGAATCGGTGACGAACTGCACGCGGTTCAGCCCCAGCGTGTCGAAGGCGTGGGCGAGGAGGAGCAACTTGCACTCCGGGTTCACCGGTCCCGCCCACCGATCCGGGTGGTACCACGTCCACCCGATCTCGACCCGCTTGTGCGCGGGGACCGGGTCGATGTAACTGGTCGCGCCGACCAGTTCGCCGGTCGCGAGCAGCCGCACCGCATAGGGCAGGCGCTTCCCGGCGGCGCGCATCGCGAGTGCATCGTTCAGCGCCGGATCGAACTCCGGCCCGCGCCCGCCGGCGGGCAGGAACGCCCACACGCGGTCGTCGTCGGACGCGGTCCGGAGCCCTTCGCGGTGCTCCTCCGCGAGCGGTTCGAGCCGCACCCGTTGCCCGATAAGAACCGGCGCCGTGATTTCCATTCGCGCTCCAAAGAAACGTGCTCACCGCAGCAGGCGGCGAGAAAACCCGAGGCGGGCCGGAACCCGGTTTCGCTATCTTCTCTTTGTGCCCTTTGTTCCCGCGGCGGTGCCCCCTCTTGAGGTCGTTGCGTATGCCCACGGTCGCCGAGTTCGCCGCGTACCTGGACCGGTTCGCCCCGTGCGCGACCGCTGCGGACTGGGACAACGTCGGGTTGCTCCTCGGCGATCCGAAAGCGGACGTGGCGCGCGTGCTCACGTGCCTCACGCTCACCCCCGATGTGGCCGCCGAAGCGGTGAGCGCCGGGGCGCACCTGATCGTCTCACACCACCCCGTGCTCTTCCGCGGCGCCAAGAAGCTGACCGTGAACACCCCCGACGGCGAAGCGCTCCTGCCCCTGTTGCGCGCGGGCGCCGCAGTGTACTCGCCGCACACCGCGTTTGACAACTGCCCCGGCGGCATCAATGACGGATTGTGCCAGAAACTCGGGATCGTTAACACTGTGCCCTTGCGCCCGCGCGAGGCGAAGCGCCAGTGCAAGCTGGTCGTGTTCGTTCCGGACGCGGACCTGCAACAGGTGTCGGACGCGCTGTTCGCCGCGGGCGCCGGCGTGATCGGACAGTACCGCGAGTGCAGCTTCCGGCTCGCCGGGACGGGAACGTTTTTCGGCACCGACGCGACCAACCCGACCGTCGGCCAGAAGGGGCGCCGCGAGGACGCGCCCGAGTGGCGCCTGGAGGTGGTGGTGCCCGAGCCGCTCGTTTCGGCCGCGGTCGCCGCCATGCGGAAGGCACACAGTTACGAGGAGCCCGCGTTCGATGTGTACCCGCTGAAGCCGACCACCAGCGGGGGCGAAGGGCGGTTCGGCGAACTCACGAGCCCCCTGACCCTGGACCATCTGGCCCGGCACACAAAGGAAGCACTCGGCGCGAGTGCGGTTCAGTTGGTGGGCGATCCCGGGCGCCCGGTCCGCACGGTGGCCCTCGCGTGCGGGGCCGCCGGGGAGTTCCTTTCGGACGCCATCAAGCGCAAAGCGGACGTGTTCCTCACGGGCGAGGTGCGGTTCCACGACGCGCTCACCGCCCGCGGGGCGAACGTCGGGCTGATCCTCCCCGGGCACTACGCGACCGAGCGCCCCGCCGTTGAAGACCTCGCCACGAGGCTCGGAACCGATTTCCCCGGCGTCACCGTTTGGGCCAGCCGGACCGAGCGCGACCCGCTCGCAACAATCTGACCACCCGCCCGCAGGGCTACTCCCGTACTCGCTTTAGGAAGTGCCAATAAGGCTCCTTGTGTTCAGGGCTACGCAGAGACTTGTGTTGGGCTGAGGTGGTTCAAGAGCTTCGGGCCAGCTCTTCGCATCGGCATCTGCCAGTGGTCCCGGCAAGTGGTCAGAAGCGTTGCCACGTTCGCCGGCTTCATTGAGCGGTGGGTGATCCCGGACACCATCTCGGCCGGCAACGAGGTGCCCTAATTTACACACCGGCCCAAACCCATAAGGCAAAACACGGAATGGCCCGGACCAGATTCTTTTGCTAAATTGCCGTGTCGGTTACACTGATACAATCGCCGGCAATCGGCCCCCTTCCCGCTCGTCGGAGCTGCCACCGATGCGGTTCAGATACCTCCTCGCACTCGTCCCCCTATGCACCGGCGCCCCGGCGCGCGCCGGGGAGGTGTCGTTCGAGCGGGACGTGCTCCCGGTGCTCACCCGCGCCGGGTGCAACCTGGGCGCGTGCCACGGCAACCTCAACGGCAAGGGCGGTTTCAAGCTGTCCCTGAAGGGCGAAGACCCGGTGGGCGACTTCGCGACCCTGACGCGCGACGTGCTGGGGCGCCGGACCGATCCCATTCGACCGGCCGAGAGCCTGTTGCTCCAAAAGGCGACCGCCCAGGTGCCGCACGAGGGCGGCGCGCGGTTCGCCAAAACGAGCCCCGAATATGTCATCGTTCGCAACTGGGTCGCGAACGGCTGCAAAATGGATGCACCCGGCGGTGCGGCCCTTACCGGGCTGAGCGTGGCACCCACGAACCAGGTTCTCGTGGCCCCCGCCGATCGGTTCCGCATCCGAGCGGTCGCGCACTTTTCGGACCGCACCACGCGCGACGTAACCGCCCTTGCGGCGTTCGAGTTTACCCAGGTGGGTGTGGCGAAGATCACCCCCGAAGGGGAGGTGATCCGCGAGCAACCGGGCGAAGTGGTGTTGCTCGTGCGCTACCTCTCTATTGTCGAACCGGTGCGCATCGTTTTTCTCCCCGACCGCCCGGTCCCGGATACGAGCGACTTCAAGCCCAACAACCGGATCGACGAGCTGGTGCTCGCGCAGCTCAAGGAACTGCGGCTCAAGCCCGCCGGCCTGGCTCCCGACCACGTCTTCGTCCGCCGCACGTACCTGGACGCGCTCGGGGTGCTGCCCGCCCCGGCGGAAACGCGCGCGTTCCTGAACGACCCCGACCCCAAGAAGCGCGAGAAGCTGATCGACGCCCTGCTCGCGCGGCCGGAGTTCGCCGAGTTCTGGGCTCAGAAGTGGTCCGACCTCCTCCGCAACGAGGAGAAGGCCCTCGACAAGAAGGGCGTCGCGGTGTTCTACCGGTGGATCGCCGCGCAGCTCGCCGCGGACCGCCCGCTGAACGAGTTCGCGCGCGACATCCTGGCCGCCAAGGGCAGCACCTACGCGCACCCGCCCGCAAACTTCTGGCGCGCGGTCCGCGACCCGCTCGCGCGGTCGGAGTCCGTCGCACAAGTGTTCCTGGGCGTGCGGATCGGCTGCGCCCGGTGCCACAACCACCCGTTCGATCGCTGGACGATCGACGACTACTACAGTTTCGGTGCCCTGTTCGCCCGTGTGGACTATCGCGTGCTGGAGAACAAGAAGCGGGACGACCTCGACAAGCACGAGTTCGTGGGCGAGCAGATCGTGTGGCAGAACCGCACCGGGGAGATGGCGCACCCGCGCACGAAGCGGCCCGCACCGCCCAAGTTCCTCGGCACCCCGACGCCGGACCTCGGCACCGGCGACCGCCTGGGCGCGGTCGCGGACTGGGTCGCGTCGCCCGAGAACCCGTTCTTCGCGCGGGCGCAGGTGAACCGCGTGTGGCTGCACCTGATGGGCCGCGGGCTGGTCGATCCGAACGACGACTTCCGCGCCACTAACCCGCCGAGCAACCCGGAACTGCTGGAGTGGCTCACGAAGGACTTCGCGACACACAAGTTCAGCCTCAAGCACGCGGTGAAGACCGTGATGCAGAGCCGCACCTATCAGCTCGCCGCGACGGTGCGCGACAGCGCCACGATGAGCGACGAGTTGCACAGCGCGCACGCGACGGTTCGCCCCCTCAGCGCGGAGCAGCTCCTCGACGCGCTCGCGCAGGTGACCGGCGCTCCGGTGGCGTTCAAGGGCTACCCGCTGGGGATGCGCGCGAACCAGATCCCGGCCCCCCCGCAGAGCGGCCGGCGCGGGGTCGAGGGGATGAGCGAGAAGTTCCTCAAGACCTTCGGCAAACCCGAACGGCTCCTGACGTGCGAGTGCGAGCGGAACGACGACCCGGGTCTGTTGCAAGCGTTCCAGCTCATCACCGGCGAACTCATCAACTCGCTCGTCAAAGGTGTCGACAACCGGCTCGGGAAAATGCTCTCGGCCGGGAAGACCGACCGTGAGATGCTCGAAGAGTTCTACCTCGCGGCGCTGAGCCGCAAGCCAACCGAAGCGGAGGAGAAGAAGCTGCTCGCGTACCTCGCGGGCACGAAGGACCGCCGAGCCGCGTGGGAGGACGTGCTATGGGCGCTGCTCAACAGCAAAGAGTTTTTGTTGCGGCGGTGATTGGGTGAGGGGCTTACGGAGGGGAGTTGTGAAGAACGATAACCCGAACCTACGGCAGTTCGCCCGCGCGATGAGGAAGCAGCCGACAACCGCTGAAGAAGCGCTGTGGAAGCTCCTTCGCAACCGCCGCCTCGCGGGATTCAAATTCCGCCGCCAGCACCCGTTCGGGCCTTACATTCTCGACGGATTCTGCGCGCGGGCGATGATCGTGGTCGGAGCCGACGGCAACACGCACGCCACACCAGAAGGGCGGGCGTCTGATCGCACGCGCGACACGTACCTCGCGGCGCGCGGCGTCCTTGTGCTGCGGTTCTGGAACGCGGAAATCGCCCAGAAAGAGACGCGGTCCTCGACCGCATCGCGACCACGTGCGTCGAACGCACAGCCCGGCTCACGGAACCCGCATCGGAGTCGTTATGACCGTTCTACCTTCCCGTCGGGCCGTGCTCCGCGTCGGCGGGGCGTCGCTGCTCGGGATGTCGTTCCCGCAGCTCCTCGCCGCCGCCGAAGCGTCCAAGGCGAAGCACAAGGCCCGCGCGAAAAGCGTCATCTTCCTGCACCAGTGGGGCGGGCCGGGGCAGCACGAAACGTTCGACCCCAAGCCCGACGCGCCCGACAACGTGCGCGGGTGGTACAAGGCCACCAAAACGAAGCTGCCCGGCGTCATCTTCGGCGAGCGGATCCCGAAGCTCGCCGCGATGGCGGACAAGCTCTGTGTCGTGCGGTGCATGCAGCACTCGATGAAGAACCACAACTCCGCGGGGTACTACTCGCTCACCGGGGTCGCGCCGCCCACCGACGACCAGCGCCTGCGAGACTCGCTCGACCTGTTCCCGGCGTATGGCAGCATCGTGGACAAGCTCAGCCCGGCACCAAAGGGCGTTGCGACGTTCGTGGCGTACCCGCACGTCATCGCGGACGGGAGCGTCACCCCGGGCCAGCACGCGAGCTTTTTGGGGAAGGCCCACAGCCCGCTGTTCGTGAACCAGGACCCGAGCAAAGCGGACTTCAAGCTTCCGGAACTCACGCTCCCCGACAGCCTCAGCGCCGAGCGCCTGGCGAACCGAACGGACATCCTCAAGTTGATCGACGAGCAGAGCGACCTGCTCGAAACGTCGCTGGTGGCGCAGGGGCTCGACGAGAGCTACCAGAAGGCCGTCGCGATGCTCACCAGCCCGCGGTTCAAGCAGGCGTTCGACCTCTCGAAGGAGAGCAAGAAGACCCGCGACGCCTACGGGCGCACCACCTACGGCCAGGGGTGCCTGCTCGCGCGCCGGGTGGTGGAAGCGGGCGCGAAGTTCGTGAACGTGTACTTCTCGCGCGCGATCGGCGGGAAGGGTCAGGGCTGGGACTACCACGGCTTTCGTGGGGAAGACGTGCCCGCGCGGCTCGACGAGCTGCTCCCCATGACCGACCAAACGTTACCCGCGCTCGTGACCGACCTGGAAGAGCGCGGGCTGCTCGAAAGCACGCTCGTGGTGTGGGTCGGCGAGTTCGGGCGCACCCCGCGGATCAGCTCCAACGGGGGCCGCGACCACTGGCCGCAGTGCTACTGCGCGGTGCTCGCCGGGGGCGGCACCAAGAAGGGGTTCGTGTACGGCTCGTCCGACAAACTCGGGGCCTTCGCGACCACGGGCCAGGCGCGCCCCGAAGACCTCGCCGCCACGATGTTCGACGCGCTCGGGATCGATCCCGAATCGGAGATCCGGGACAAGCTGAACCGCCCGCTGCCGGTCGCCCGCGGGAAGCCGATCCGCGAGCTGTTCGCGTAGCGCCGGGCGCCGCGTCACTTCTTGCGCACGAGCGCGACCCGCAGCCCGACCGCGTCGAACGCGTCTTTCGGGCCGACGAGGTTGGCCGGGGCCGCCGCGCGCCCGGTGTCGGTGTCGTCGAGGCAGCTCCCGCCGCGGACCACCGCGAGTTGCTCACCGTCCTGCTCCTTCAGGTCGTGGCACAGTTCGGCCACGTTGCCGTGCATGTCGTGCAACCCGAGCCGGTTCGGCGCGTACGACCCGACCGGGCGCGGGTGGTGCGGCCCGTGGCCCTTCATGTTCGCCCCGCTGCCGATCTTGTTGGTCGGCGCGGTGAAGTAGTAGTCGAACGCCGAATCCGCCTTCGCCACCGGGCCGCCGCGGCACGCGTACTCCCATTCGTCCTTCGTCGGCAGCCGGTACTCCCACCCGGAGACAGGGTGCGCCTCGTTCAGCCGCGCCAGGAACGACCGGCCCTGCTCCCACGACACGCTGTCCAGCGGGAGCCGCTTCAGGTCCGCTTCGCTCAGCCCTTTCAGCCGAGCGCCGAACGACCCGTCGGGCGCGAACCGGCTCGGGTTCGTTCCCACCACCGCCACCCACTCGGTTTGCATCACCTCGAATGCGCCGAGGTAGAAGTCCTCCGCGACCCCGATCTCGCGCGCGCCCACGCTCCCGCCGCCGCCCCCGAGCCAGCCGGTCCCTTTCGGGACGCGCACCAACTTCATCCCGAGCGCGTTCGTGTACGCCTCACCGGTCGGGGCGCTCGCGGGCACGGGCAGCGGTGGGAACGGCGGGGGCGGCAGTTTGGGGAACGGCAGTTCCGGTTTCGGCAGCTCCGGTTTCGGCAGCTCCGGGAGCGGTGGTGGGCCGGGGTCGCGCTTCGCTTCGGTTCCCGCGCCCGCCTGGGGGCTGGGGCGCGTGAGCAGGTAGCCGCCCGTACCGAGCGCGCCCAACAGCACCACGCCGACGAGCGCGAGTACGAGCACCCGCGACTTGCGCGGCGCCGGCTCGGGCTCGTCGTCCGGTTCGTCCGCCGGGTCTTCGGGCTCCTTGACGAGTTCGAATTTCTGTGGCGCCCGCGCCGGCGGTTCGGCCGGTGCTGCCGCGGGCGGGTTGGTCAGCGCGTCCGCAACCTCGGCGGCCGACTGGTAGCGGTCGGCGGGGCTCTTCGCGAGCAACCGGTTGATGACCTGGCACAGCCACATCGGGGTGCCCGGCGCGGCGCGGCGGATCGGTGCGGGTTCCTCGTCGGTGATCCGGCGCAGCACGGCCAGGCTGGTCGGCGCCTGGAACGGGGGCCGGCCGGTACACATCGCGTACAGCACGCTGCCGAGGCTGAACAGGTCGCTTCGCGGGTCCAGCGGCTCGCCCCGGGCCTGTTCGGGGGACATGAACATCGGCGTCCCGGCGACCAGCCCGCTCTGGGTCATCGCCGCGTCGTCCTCGGTGCGCGCGAGGCCGAAGTCGCCGACCTTCACACGCCCCCCCTCGTCTTCGAGCAGCACGTTGGCGGGCTTCACGTCGCGGTGGACCAGCCCGAGCGCGTGGGCCGCGCTCAGCCCGCGGGCGATCTGCGCGCCGATCCGCCGCACCTCGTCGGGGGCGAGCGGCCCGGTCCGCTCGATCAGCCCCTCGAGCGTGGTGCCGGGTACGTACTCCATCACGATGTGCGGGACCGGCTCGGCCGCGATCGCGAACACCTGGACGACGTTCTCGTGCCGGATCGGGGCGGCGGCCCGGGCCTCGCGCAGGAACCGGACCCGCGCCGCCGGGTCGGCCACCAGCGCCGGGTTCAGCACCTTGAGCGCGACCGGGCGCTGGAGCACGTCATCGAACGCCCGGAACACCACCCCGAACCCGCCGTGGCCGAGCGTTTCGATCAGCTCGTAGTGCCCGAGCCGGCCGAGCGAGCCGAGCCGCAGCGGCGGGTCGAAGAACCGGGCCACGTCCGCGATCGGGTCCGGGGCGCTCCCGGTGACCCGGGTCCGGAGCGGGTCCGGACCCGGGGGCGGGAGCGAGCCGGCGAACAGGTCCGTGGTGTGCGACGGGTCCGCGGGGGAGCCGGCCGGGGCGCGCTTCGGGCGGGCCGCGGTGATCTCGTCTTCGTTCATGGGCAACTCGGGACCCGCCGGGCACGGGCCGATCCAAACGGGTGTCGGGACATTTGCCCCACATCTTACACCCCCGGCCGCCCGTATTCACCTCCCTGTGTTCACCTCTTTCGGATCGCGTACAGGGTATTCTCGGTGGCCACGAACAGAACCCCGTTCGCGACCACCGGGGTGGAGCGAATGGTTGACGGGAGCTCGACCCGCGCGAGCAGGCACGCCTTTTCGACCTGTGCCCGAACGTCTTTGAAGGTGGCTCGCGCCTCCCTCCGGTTGGCCGCGCCCTTGGCGGCGTCGAGCGCGTCAAATCGGGGCGGCTTGGCCGTGTGCTTGAACGCGAACAGGTCGCCGGCGTCGGTGCAGAGCAGCACCTTCCCATCGACACAGTACGGCGAACCCCAGATCGAGGCCCGGGTGTCGTACTGCCAGAACGGTTCCCCGGTCTGCGCGCTGAGGCAGTGGACGTGACCGAGTATATCGGCGGCGTACACGACCTCGTCCACCACCGCAACCGTGCTCAGGGTGCGCCCGAACTTGAAGTCCAGCGGCGCCCACTTGCGCGTCTCCTGCCCCCCGAAGACCCACGCCAGCGCCGATGCCGGGTTCGCTTTGGTGACCACTTTGTCCGCGCCGCCGGGGTTGCGCTCCACCTTCACCACGAGGTCCGGCGACACGTCGCGGCCGTCGGCTTTCGCGCCGAGGTCAACGGCTTTCTTCAGGTCGATGCACCAGAGGTTCCCGGGGCCGGCGCTATGCTCGGGGTCTTGCCCGGTGCCGATGAAGACGCGCCCGCCGTCCACAACAGGGGTCGCGAGGAAGTCGCTCTTCTCGCCGGTGCCGCCGATGTCGAACGTCGCGCCCTTGCGGTTGCCATCGAATTTCCAGAGCAGCTTGCCGGTTGCGGCGTCGAACCCGCGGAGCCAGCCGTCGCCCTGGCCCTGAATCACCTGCGGCACCGGGTCCGCGCTGTAAGCCGGGCTGGACCACTGCCCGTGCATGACGTTCTTACCGGGCGAGCTGTCCTTCCAGAGCAACTTCCCGGTACTGCGGTCCAGGCAAATCAGGCTCGGCGCGTTCGGTGACGGGATGTTGATGTGGCTCTCGTCCACCCCGTTGCTGGTGCAAACGAAAATGCGGTCGCCGACCACCAGCGGCGAGCCGTTCGCCACGCAGTGCGGGAACACGTCAAGTTCCCGGATCATGTCGTACTCCCAGATGATGTCGGCGTCGGTCTTGTCTCGATACTTCTCTGTTTGAATGCCCTGGTTCCCGTTGGCGAAGCCGTTCGCGTCCAGGCACACCACGCGGCACTGGTTGGAGACGTAGTACACCCGGTCACCGATCACCGCGGGCGCCGAACAGACGCCCTCCCGCGGCCAGTTGTTGACCCCGCCGGCCGGGAGCATGTCGTGAACGGCTTGCCAGAGGAACTGTCCCGTCCTCTCGTCAAAGCACATCAGGACGCCCTTGTCGAGCGGCTCCGGCGGTCCCCCCTTGACGAGCCGCATGTCGCGGGCGTTCCGCGGCTGTTGGTTGTTGGTCCCGACGAACACCTTCCCCCCGGCGACGATCGGCGAGGAGTTGCACCGCGACCCGAGCGGCGCGCTCCACAGCACCCACTCGGCTTCCCACGTCTTGGCGGCATCCGCGCGGGTCCAGTCCGGACCTTCGCGCGGCAGGGCCGGGAGCTTCTCGGTGCGGTTCGCCATGTTGCGCGCGGGCGTGCCGCCGAACATGGACCACGGGCGGCCCGTCGGTTCCTTCGGCACGGGAGCGGCGGCAACGGGACCGGTGGCCGCCACGAGCAGAACCGCGAACAGCGCGAAACGCGACATCGGCGGGCTCCCGAAATGAGGAACTCAAGAAGGCTCGGACGCCTATACCGTCGCCCGAAAGTGCGCTTACATGGAGTTCCCGGGCACCAGCGGGTGGCCCTTTCTGGTTCCCGACCGGCCCATTAGAATAACCGCACGCGCGGCCCTCGGTCGGCGCAACCCTTTCGCCCCCCGGAGCGCTCGGTTATGGGGTCTGACTCGGCCGACACCACGCGGGTGACGCTGCTCCAGCAGTTGCACCGCGACCCCGGCGACCAGCTCTCGTGGGGCGAGTTCTTCCGGCTCTACAGCCCGGCCATTCGCGGGTGGCTCCTGCACTGGGGGCTCCAGGAGGCCGACGCGCAGGACGTGACCCAGAACGTGCTCATGCGGCTCACGCAGAAGCTCCCACAGTTCAAGTACGACCCGGCGAAGAGCTTCCGCGGGTGGCTCAAGACGCTGACCCACCACGCGTGGCACGACTTCGTCACCGAAACCGGGCGCCGGACCCGCGGGAGCGGCGACACCAGCGTCCTCGACCAGCTCCAGTCGGTCGCGGCGCGCGAGGACCTCACGGCCCGGGTCGAAGCGACCTTCGACAAAGAGGTGCTCGAAATGGCCCTCCTGCGCGCCCGCGAGCGGGTCGCGGAAAACACGTGGCTGGCGTTCAAGCTGTCGGCCCTCGACGGCGCGCCCCCGCAGGCGATCGCCGACCAGCTCGGCATCCGGGTGTCACAGGTGTACCTCGCCAAGCACCGGGTGCAGAAGCTCATTCAGGAAGAGATCCGCGAAATCGAGGGGGCCGACGGCGCGGGGTAGCCCTTGCTCCCCCAGCGCCCGCGCGAGCACACCCGGGGCACACCGCCCCGGGTCCCGATCCGACCCCGTCCTCCCATCCCACGACCCCATGACAGATTGCCCCGACGACACCGAACTGGCCGGGTTCCTGAACGACTCGCTCGGGGCCGACCGGCTCGCGGGCGTGTCCGGGCACGTGGACGGGTGCCCGCGGTGCCAGGTCCGGTTGGACCGGCTCACCGAGCAGTCCGACGGGGCCGTCGCCCGCTACCGGGAGCTGTCGTCCGGTGAGCTGCCCAACGCGGCCTCGGACGGCATCGTGTCCCCCGAGGCGGTGACACAGATCCTCAGCGCGAAGCCGGTGGTGCCCGGGTTCGGCGGGTTGCCGCAGGTGCCCGGGTTCGAGATCGTGGCCGAGATCGGCCGCGGCGGCATGGGGGTGGTGTACCGGGCGCGGCACCGGCGCCTGAACCGCCTCGTCGCGCTCAAAATGATCCTCGCGGGCGGCGCGGCGGACCCGCTCGCGGTGCAGCGGTTCCTGTTCGAGGGCGAGGCCCTCGCGCGCGTCCAGCACCCGCAAGTGGTGACGGTGTTCGAGGTGGACACCTACGACGGGCCGAACGGGGCGCCGGTCCCGTATCTGGCGATGGAGCTACTCGAAGGCGGGTCCCTGAGCCGGCGGCTCCGGGGCGGTCCCGCCGGCCCCGCGCAGCGGTTCGCCCCGCGGGCCGCGGCCGAGCTGATCGAGGGGCTGGCCCGCGCGGTCCACGCCGCGCACCTTCAGGGCGTCGTCCACCGCGACCTGAAGCCGGGCAACATCCTGTTCCCTGCCGAACCGGGGCTCAAGAGCCCGGGCTCCGGAACCCACGAGAAGGCGGACCCGCCCCCCTCGCACGCGCCCCGTTCCGCGCCCGGCGCGCCGAAGGTCACGGACTTCGGGCTCGCGAAGTTCACCCAGGACGCCGGGGCCGAGCTGACCCGGTCCGGGCAGATCGTCGGGACCCCGCAGTACATGGCGCCCGAACAGGCCGCCGGGGCGCGCACGATGGGGCCGGCGGTCGACGTGTACGCGCTGGGGGTGATCCTGTTCGAGTGCCTCGCCGGGCGGCCCCCGTTCACCGGGACCGAACCGATGAGCGTGATGCTCAAGGTGATCCACGAGCCGCCCAAGGACGTGCGCGCCCTGTGCCCGGACGTGCCCCGCGACCTCGCCGCGGTCACCATGAAGTGTCTCGCCAAGGAGCCCGAGCGCCGGTACGCCAGCGCGGACGCGCTCGCCGACGACCTGGCGCGCTTCCTCGAAGGGCGCCCCACACAAGCCCGCCCGGTCACCCACCTGGAGCGGCTGCGGCTCTCCGCGCGGCGGAACCCGACGGTCGCGGCCCTGCTCGGGGCGCTGGCGCTGGCGCTGACGGCGGCGTTCGTGTCGGTCGCCGTGCTGTGGGTCCGCGCCGAGAAGCAGGCGCGCGCCGAGGAGCAGCTCCGGCAGTGGGCCGAGGGGCGCGAGCGGACCGAAAAAGAGCTGCGACAAGCGGCCCAGGACGCCAGCGCCCGCGCGCGGGGCGAGATCGCCGAGCGGCAGCGGCACGAGGCCCGGCTCGAGTTCGCACAGGCCGTCGAGCTGTGTGAGGACGGGCGGGTGGCGGAAGGGCTGACGCAGTTCGTGAACGCGGTCGAGCTGGCCGACGCAACGGGCGATGCGCGGCTGGCACGGGCGGCCCGGATCAACCTCGGGGCGTGGGCGCTCGCGCTGCCGAAGCCCCCCCGGCGGTTCAAACACACCGAACAGCCGCGCCTGGTCGCGTTCCACCCGGACGGCAAACACATGGTGTCCGCCGGGCGCGGGCGCGAGCTGTACCTCTGGGACACCGCCGCCCCCGCGGAACCGGTGCGCACGTACACGCCCGCCCCCGCCCCGCGCGCGCTGTTCGGCGCGGTGGTCGGCCTGCCCACGTACTGGGCGGTCGCCATCAGCCCGGACGGGCGGCGGATCGCCGCGGGCGGCACCGACGGGGCCGTCACCCTTTGGGACACGACCGAGAAGGCGCCCCGCGCCAGCTTCCCGCTGCCCGAACCGAAGGCGGACCCGACCGCGGGCGCCGAGCTCGACACCTGGACGCTGGCGTTCACAGACGACCACGTGCTGTGGACCTGCGACGGCGCGAACGGGCTGCGGCGGTGGGACGTGACCGA
>DASWYH010000091.1:0-9248 GCA_036405095.1 Gemmata sp.
CCCTCGAAAACACTCGGCCCGCGCAAACTGAATGCGTCCTTTTGCTCCGTTCGCACGACGCCGACTTGTGACCCCAGTTCCAACAGTTCGGCTTCGCGGCAGATGCCCGAGTCGAACCAGATCTCGAACTCGGCGTCCCGAAACGCACCTCCGAAGCGGTTCTTCACGATCTTGACCCGCGTTTCGGTTCCGATCGTTGTTTCGCCTTCCTTGACGTGCGTGACCCGCTTCACGTCCGCACGGACAGAGGCATAGTCGCGCAGGGGGTGCGTTTCCCACGGGGTCGTCATCGGGTCGCCGTACATGACGCCCAGTTTCTCGCGCAACTGGTTCGTGACCAGCAGCACCGACCGCGAAGAGTACAGCCGCCCGAGAACGCGCCTCAAGCTGTGCTCAACGATGCGCTGGTGCTCTTTGTCTTCACCCTCGTCCGGCCGGTCACTCCGGTTACGGTTCATTACGGACTCTCGCATCAGGGCTGCGATGCTATCGAGGACGATCACGTCCGCGCCGGTCGCGATCCACGTTTCGATCTGCTCGAACGCGTCTTCCAGAACGTTCGTCCGATGCAGGAGTAACGAGCCGGGTTCAACGCCGAGTCGCCGTGCCGTATCTGGTTCGGTGGCGTGATCCGCGTCGAGCAGTGCCCCGGTCCCACCGGCCCGTTGCGCCTGCCCGATCGCTTCGAGTGCGAGTGTGGTTCGCCCGCTCCCGTGCGAGCCGTACAGTTCAACGATCCGCCCACGCGGCCACCCACCGATGCCGAGAGCACGGTCAAGGAAGTACGAGCCGGTCGGGATCACACCGATGGGTGATGGAACTTCGTTTTTGGTGCTCATCGCAAATCGAACAACAACAGGAATCGGGGGTGTTGACAACGTTGTATGTTAGGGTGTTTGTCGAGGTACTAAAGCAGGGTTCAAACATCACGGAAGATCTATTACTACGCGAGTCGCGCCGCTTCCAGGTCGTTGGAGGCATGTGGGCAAAGCGCTGCGGCGAAAAAGAAGAAGCCGTTCGGCCCCGCTTCTTGGGGCCGAACGGCTGTGCGCGCGACTTGGGGGGATGTTACGGGCCTTCGCCCCAACCGCCTTTGGGCTCCTTCAAGCGGGCCGAAGTCGGAACCGTCAGTTCGAGCGTGTTGAGCCCGGCCTTCAGTTCCATCCGGACCTCGTAACCGTGGCACAGCGGAACCCCGTTCGGGAACCGCTCGGTCGGTGCCCCGGTCCCATGCACCCGAACGACGACCGGACCGACCGGGGCCGGTTCGCCCCCCTGGCGCGTGTCAAACGCCCCATCCTTGATCCGGGCGTATCCCTGCGGTTGAGTCGTGGCCCCGCCGGCGACCGGCTCGAACACGACGAAGCCCCCTTGAATGGGCTCGTCGCCGATGCGGACGGTGCCCGCGGCGGGGTGCCGGTCGCTGTCCGACCGACCACAGCCCGACGCAAATAGGGCGAGGGCGAACACGACCGCCGGCCGCACCCACCGGCCGAACATTATCCGAACACTCATTCGCTCACCACCTCTCCGCCGTTACGGCTGGCCATCGCCTTTAGCACCAGGATGGGCGTTGAGGCGGAGAGGAACCGGACCGAGCCGTCCGCGAAGGCGGCGCCGGTGCCGCCGGGGTGGTTGCTGCCGAGGCTCATGTCGTTGAAGTTGTTCAGCGAGGTGTCGTACCCGCCGACCGGACTGTTGATCTCGTTCACCACGTTCTTGCTCGACGCACAACCGAGCGAGGCGTTCAGATCGCACCCCCGGGTCCAGAGCCGGTAACCCGTGGTGCCAGCCGCGATCGGTTCCTTCGGGTTCGTAGAGATCTCCCCCAGCAAGAGGGTGTTACTCGACCCGTCCGTGATCTCGATGATGGCGACCCGTGTGTTCATGGGGAGGGCGCCCTGGAGCGCTGTTCCGCCCTGTTGGTTCACACCGGCCCCGGTGTCGGCCTGGTACGTTGCCCCGGTCAGGCTCGTTCCCTTCGGCCCCATAATGCCGTAGTAGTGCGTGGTGTACCCGAGGGTCCGGGTGGCCTCTCCGTTCGTCAGCGGGATGGTGTCGATCGTGTTGCCTAACCCGGCCGAGCGCTCGTTCGTCGCCGACGGGCAGTAGAGCGTCGGGACGCGCACCCATCCGAAGTTCTTGTTGTTCCCGGGCCGCGTGAAATCGAGCGGCGTTCCGGTGCCGCCGGTGTACGCGGCGCCGGCGTTCGAGGAGAAGCTCCGCCCCACCAGGTCGAACGGCAAGTTGAATTCGAGATATGGGGCCGCGAACGCCAAGTAACTGAGGTTCGCGAGTCCGGTTTGGGACGGGGTAGGGCCGCTCCCGCCGGGCGGGAACTTCTGATTGGCGTCGTGGAAGTTGTGCAGCGCGAGGCCGATCTGTTTCAGGTTGTTCTGGCACTTCATCCGCGCCGCGGCCTCCCGCACTTTCTGAACTGCGGGCAGCAGCAGACCGATCAGAACCGCAATAATGGCAATCACGACCAACAGTTCGATCAGAGTGAATGCGACCCGCGGGGGAACCCCGGCGAGGCGAACGATACGACGCGGCATGAGAACCTCCGCACCTGGGATGAGGACCCGCCGGGGGAGGGAGCGGCGGGGCGAATGGTTTCCTGTTTGCCTCCAGCACCCGAATCTCTCGCGCAGCACACACGAAATAATCCCAATAACCAACTGCGAGAGATTCGAACCCCGCCGGCAAACAGTTACAGACCCTCTGGAGGCGTTGGATGAGTCGGTCGGAGGTGGCGACGGCAGTTGCGGAGGTGCTGGCGGGGAACCGAGAGGCATTCCGCCAGATCGTGGAAACGTACCGGCTGTCGCTCCGGAGCTACCTGGCCAGTCACATATACCGGTTAGACGACGTGGACGACCTCGCCCAGGAGGTGTTCATCTCCGCCTACCGGGCGCTAGGCCGCTACCGGCCCGACGAGGACTTCGGCGCGTGGCTGCGGGGCATCGCCCGGAACGCGCTGCTGATGCACTTCCGCACCTCGGCCCGCCGCGATTCGGCCGTGGAGCGGTTCCGGGCGGAAGTGGCGCGGGCGGTCGAGTCCGACCTGGACCGGGCCGCGGCGGACGACCGGACCGAGGTGATCGAGCGCCTGCTGCGGTGCGTCGCCCAGTTGCCGGAGCGGATGCGGCGGGTGGTCCGCGCCGGGCTGGACGGAAACAAGCCTGCCGCCCTCGCGGCCGAGATGGAGACCACACCGACCACGGTTTACAACCTGCACTACCGGGCCAACCGGTTGCTACGGGAGTGCCTGCAACGGGGGGTGGGGTGATAGATCCGGACCTGACCGATTTGGTCACCGCGTGGCTCGGCGGTGAGGTGCCAGACGGCCGTCGGGCTGCCGTCCTGGCCCGCCTGCGGTCCGACGCCGAATTCCGTTCGGCGGCCGTGGCGGAGCTGCGCACGCTCGCGATGTTGAACGTCCTGCGCAGTGGGGAACCGCGGTGGCTGCGGCTGGAAGACGAACTCGGGTGGAGTGCCGACGACGCGCCGCACGACTTCACCGAGGCGGTCGCAACCGAGGTCGCCTCGCTGCCGCTCCCGATCACGGAACCGGGACCGGTTCCGGCGTCGCGGCGCCGGCGCCTCCAGGCGGCTACGGCACTCGCACTGATCGCGACCGCAGCGGTCATTTGGTACGCCCCCTGGCGCCCGCCCTCCGCACCGTCACCGGGGTCAGAAGACGCGGTCGGATTGGTTGTGCGGATGGACGGGGCGGGGTGGGTGGACGGCGCCGGACCCGCCGCCGGCGAGTTGCTCCGCCCGGGCACTCTGGTACTGGCCGACGGGTCCGCGACCCTGGCCCTGTTCAACGGGGTGACGCTGCACGTCGAGGGGCCAGCAGAGGTGACGGTGTGGTCCGCCGACCGCGTGTTCTTCCGCCGGGGCAAGGTGCGGGTCGAGGCTCCATTGGACCCGCCCCGGTTCACCGCTCAGGCGCCCGGCGCGACGGTCACCGACCCGACGGCCGAGTTCGCGCTGACTGTGACCGACGACGATCTGTCCGAGGTGGCAGTGTTCGAGGGGCAAGCCGATGTCGCCGTCCTCGACCGGGCCGGCCGGTCGGTCAACCGCGAAACGCTGGTCGGCGGGCAGACCGTCCGGCTCGACGGGCGCATCGGCCAGATTTCCAGTGCCGTTCGTGCGATCGGGGCGTTCGCCGGGCCGATCCCGCGACTCGGGCCGCCACTGGGTCTCGACCCCGGCTACCCGGCTGCGGTGCTGGCCGATCGTCCGGCCGGGTACTGGCGGTTCGAGACCGCTTCCGACGGGCGCACCCCCAACGAGGTGCCCAGCGGACCCCCGATGGCGCTCATCGGCCAGGCGGCGCCGGACGGACCGGTCGACAACCGCGGGCTCCGCCTGCCCGCACCGACCGAATGGGAGCAACACGGGGCGCTCGCAACCGGCCCGTGGGCGCCGGCGGGACGGGACTACGCCGTTGAGTGCTGGGTGATGTCACGGACGGTGCGCCAGTCGGCCCTGGTCGGGCTCGTCGCCGGAACCGACGCCCCGCGCCTCGACCTCTTCGGCGTCTTGCTGGAACTGACCGGCCAGCCACCGCTGTACCGGTTGCCGTCGCGCACCATCCGTGCGCTCCACCGGATGCCGGTCGGCCCGGCCGGCGGGGTGAACCAGTTCGCCCCGGTGCAGTACCTCCCGTATCGGTGGTATCACCTCGTGACCCAACGGACGGGGGACCGATTGGAACTGTACGTCAACGGCACAAGGGTCGCCGTCGGGGCGTCGCTGGGACCGGCGCTGCCCCCGTGCCGTGTGCTGCTGGGTGCGCTGTACGCGACCCCCGACGGAAAGGCGTGTTTCCACCGCCCGTTCGTCGGCACGCTGGACGAGGTCGCGGTGTACGGTCGGAGCCTTTCACCGGTTGCGATCCGTCGGCACTACCAGCTCGGGCACCCGCACCCCACGGCACCGGCCGGGGAGTGACGGGTGATACGAATGGTTTATGGGCCGGGCTGGGCCCGACGTTCCGATTTGGTGTCGGACACAATCCGACCTTCTTGGTATCACTGCCGGGCGGCGCCCTTTACTTTCATCGGGATCGAGTAGAGCCCCGTTCCCGCGGTGATGAACAGCGTCTTCATGTCCTTGCCGCCGAAACACACGTTCGTTGTGCCTTCCGGCACCTCGATCGCCGTGACCTTCTGGCCCGACTTGTCGTAAATGGTGACCGCTTTGCCGGCCGTGAGATACACGTTGCCCTGCTCGTCGACGGTCATGCCGTCGGAGCCTTGTGAGCAGAAGAGCGTGCGGTTCTTCAGTGCGCCCTCCGCGCCGATGTCGTAGCGATAGGTCTTACCGGCGCCGATGTCCGCGACGTAAAGCGTCTTGCCGTCCGGCGTGCCGATGATCCCGTTGGGCTGCTTGATGTCGCCAGCGTCGGCGCGGCTCAGCTTACCGTCGGCGGTCAAGAAATACACGGCCTGCTTGTCCTGTTCGATCGGCCCCCGCTTCCAGTACGGCCGCTTGTAATAGGGGTCGGTGAAGAACGCGGAGCCGTCGTCGCGGACCCAGATGTCGTTCGGGCCGTTCAGCAGTTTGCTGCCGAAATCCTTCACCACCACCGTTTTCGTTTTCGTCTTCACGTCGATCTTCCACAACTCGTTCTGCGCGTCCGCGCACGCCCACAGAGTTCCGCCCTTGTCGAACGCCAGCCCGTTCGACCGCCCACACGGTTCCATGAATGTGCTCAGTTTGCCATCGGTGCCCCACTTCAGGATCTTGTCGTTCGGCTGATCGGTGAAGTAGACGTTCCCTTCGGCGTCGGGCGCGGGGCCTTCCGTGAACTTGAACCCCCCGGCGAGCTTCTCCACTTTCGCGCCATCGGCCACGGGCGAATTCCCATCGGTCTTCGCCGTCAAAAAGCCTTCGGCGCGCATCCACTCTTCACACCGTTTCGGCCAGCTCGCGTGCGGCTTCTCGGCGGCGCGCATCCCGAACCCGTGCCCGCCCGCCGAGTAGATGTGTATTTCCGCCGGTACGCCAACCTTCTTGAGAGCCGCGATCATTTTCAGGCTGCCGTCGAGAGGGCCGCCATCGTTGTAAGCGAGCGCGAAGAAGCACGGCGGGGTGTCCTTCGACACCCGGATCTCGGGGGCGAGTTGGTCCTTGTTCTCCTTGCTAACCATCCCGCCGGGGTAAATCAGCACCGCGAAGTTCGGCCGGCAGCTCTCCTTGTCGGCCGCATCGACCGCTTCGTAAGAGCGCTTATCGAAATTGGTCGCGGCCCACGCGGTGAGGTGCCCGCCGGCGGAGAACCCGAGCATGCCGATGCGGTCTGGATCGATGCCCCATCCCTTTGCGTTCGCGCGCGTGAGGCTGATCGCGCGCTGCGCGTCCTGGAGGGCGCCCACCGGCGGCTCGCCCTTCGCGGTGCCCGGACGGCGGGGCACGCGGTACTTCAGAACGACACCGGTCACGCCGATCGACTGGAGCCACTCGCCGACCATCGTCCCCTCGTGCTCCCAAGCGAGCACGTTGTACCCGCCGCCGGGGGCCACCACGACCGCGGCACCGGTGCCCTTGTTCTTCGCGGGCTTGTAGATGGTGAGGGTCGGCTTCGAGACGTTCGTAACGGACGTGATCGCGTCGCGGCCCTTCGCGGGCGTGGCCCTCTCTTCGCCGATATCGGCCTTTTCGCCGGGTGCGCCTTGGGGCCACACCGCGACAACCGGAAGGGGCTCCGCGCACCGCGCGAGCAGCGGAACCAGAAGGGCGACCGTGAGCGCAGAGAGCGAACGTAAACGGAACATGCAGAAGCCCCGGGAGGGAGAGAACCGCCGCCATTGTTCCCGCAACGCTGCCAGCGGTCAAACGTTCCCTTTTCAGGCGCCCCGGTTCAGAAACCGTTCCCAACTCAAAGGGCACGGCCGTGGGATCAAGTCGAAAATCAGATTTGACTCCGTGACAGGTCAGGGGTACAATCTGATTGATCAGATGGTGCGTGCTGAAGGATTACGGACTCGAACCCAATGGCTGCACGATCGGGAAAGCGAGAGGGACCTACCAGCCTACTGCTTGCATATATCGCTGAGAAAAAATACTCGTCCGGCGATCGTCTGCCATCTATAAAAGCTCTGGCGAACGAATTGGCGATCCCGCCGCACGCAATCCGAGATGCTCTTCTCGAGGCGCAGACGCTCGGGCTCGTTCGGGTCCAACCCCGTTCGGGGGCCTACGTTCAGTCGGTCAGCTTCTCCCCGCTTGTGGCCGCATTCGCCAAGGCGCTCCCGCGGACCCTCACGGGAGATGACAACCTGCTCGACTTGCTCGAAGCTCGCCGGCTGATCGAAGCCGATCTCGTCGGCATTGCCGCCGCTCGCCGGCGGCTCGCGGATTTGGTCCCGATTCGAGCCGCGCTTCAGGAGATGTACGCAGAAGGAACGGATTACGCGACCTACGTCCGGCTCAACACGGAGTTCCATCTCGGGTTCGCTCGAATCGCAGGCAACCAAGTGCTGCTGATCATCCTTCAGCACCTGCTCCAACTGCTCCGCACGGTCCTGGTCGAGCGCCAGCCGGCGAACTGGCAGACCGAGGCGAGCGCCAAGCGAGAGACGGACGCCCGAGAGCACGAGGCGATCTACGCGGCCGTACTCGCCGGCGACCCTGTAGCGGCTCGGGCGGCCCTGCTCGTCCACCTCCGGGACACGACCGAGAGCTTGCTACCGACCCACGCGATACCCCCGATTGTGACTCGCTAACTCGCAGACTCGCAGAACCGCCCCACTCGAGCTGAATCTCCCGCTCGCCCCGCCCTTGTTGAACCTCTCCCGACCGGAGCCGAGCTATTGCTCGGTCGGAGTTATTCCATCTATCTGGAGGCAATCGTGCCATACAAAGAACCCCGGGTTTTCCGGCGGGCCGGCCCGCGGAGCGGGTTCACGCTGATCGAGTTATTGGTCGTCATCGCGATCATCGCCATCCTCATCGGGTTGCTGCTGCCTGCCGTCCAAAAAGTGCGCGAAGCGGCCGCGCGGATGAGCTGCCAGAACAACCTCAAGCAGATCACGCTTGGCGCACTCAACTACGAGTCGGCCAATGGCTTTCTGCCGCCCGGGATCTCGAACTCTCACGCGGACGCGTATCCGGTCCCGACCTCGAATTTCGGCGGGGGCACGACCGGGAATAGTCAGGCCGGTGCGCTCGCGTTCATCCTGCCTTACGTGGAACAGAACAACGTTTACGTCCAGTTTAATGCGGGGTGTTTCACCTTCCCGGCGACAGCGGGGTGGAATTACCTCCCCGGCCCCGCGCAGGCACGAATCAAGAATTTCCTCTGCCCGTCGGACAGTGTCGAAAGTGCCACTTCGGTGAACGTTCTGGCGTGGATGCAGTATTACCCCGGGGGGATGACCTACTACTCGTTTGGAGCGGGCACGGACTTCGGGAAGACCAACTACGCGTCCAACGCCGGATACCTCGGGAACATGCCCGGCTGGGACGCCTACGTCGGACCGTTCGGGGTCAACACCAAGACCAAGCTCACCAGCATCACCGACGGGACCAGCAACACGCTGGCCTTCGGCGAGGCGCTCGGGGGCGGGAAGACGGCGTCGAGCCGCAGCTACGCGCCGACCTGGGCGGGCGGGTTCAACCTCCCCACCGCATGGGGGCTCACCGACTCGCCGAACTGGACCACCTACGGCAGCATGCACAGCGGCGTCGTCAACTTCGCCCTCTGTGACGGCTCGGTCCGAAGCCTCTCGGTGAGTTCCAACTCGGGCGTGTTCACCAAGGCGTCAGGTATGACAGATGGCACGGTGTTCAGCTTCAACTGATTCCAGTAGCTTCAAGAGGTCTGTGCTCAGTACGGCTTCACTCCGTTCCGTGCGCCCTTCCGATCGCGGTGCTCGGTTCTCGCCTGTTCGGCTCACGGATAACTGACCACTGACCACTTGAAACTACTGGGTTAGCTGCCGGCCAGCCGTTTGGGGCGTCCGTTCGACCCCAAGGCGTCCGCGCCGCGCGGATGCCGTTGCAACAACCGCCCAAAAACCACACACCTACTAAACGAGGAGTCGGTAGTGAAACGCCTTGCTGTGCTAATCTGTACGTGTCTGGCCATCGGGGCCACTGTCGGGTGCGGAGGGGACGCCAAGAACAAGCCCAGTACCCCAGGTGCCGTGGCCACCCCCGGCGCGCCGAGCGAAAAGGCCGGGAAAGGGGAGGTTGCTATACCGCCACCGCCACCGCCCCGGTAACTGGGG